>JALSSH010000215.1 GCA_026984385.1 Ardenticatenia bacterium
CGCCGTTGAACGTTCGCCGTCGGGAGGGCGCGCCGCCCGTGCGCCTTCGGCGCACCACGCGCGGCGGATGCCGCGCGTCAGCCGCGCAGTGCGCGGCTAGGCGGCGCGCCCAGTGGCCCACTCGCCGCAAACATCCCCACGCTCCACTCCGCGAAGCGCGCGGAAGCGCGGTTCGCGGAGGGTGCAGGGGCGGCTCGCCCCTGCTGGGGGCGCGGGGGCAACGCCCCCGAAAAATCAGCCGCCGATCTTGACAGCCCCCCTCCCCCCGCCTATAATTACGGCAGTTCGCGGGTATAGTTCAGTGGTAGAACGTCAGCTTCCCAAGCTGAATGTCAGGGGTTCGAATCCCCTTACCCGCTCTGGAGGGGCATTCCGCGTTGGAATGCCCTTTTTCGTATTCCGTATGACCACGCAGGAGCACGCTATGCCGCGCATTCAGCCGCACCACCCCGCCCCCACCCTGGAGATCGTCTGCGACCCGGCGCCCAACCGCCCCAACGAGGACGCCTGGCTCGCGGTGCAAGTCGGCGGTGGCGCGGGCACACTTTACGCCGCCGCCATTGACGGCGTCACCGCGCGCATCACTCCGCCCAAGCTGCAAACCTACCTCGACGCCCTGCCCGCACGCCCCACCTCCGCCACCTATGCAGCGCAGCTCGTGCGCGATTCGCTCGCCCGCCAGATCGTCGAAGGCGCGGCCAACTCGCCGCGCGCGCTGCTGATCGAGGCCAACGCCGAGCTGGGCCGTGCCATGCGCGATCTTTTCGGCGAGCTGACGCCCGAAGCCCTACAGCTCCCCGCCGAAAGCGACGCCATGCTACGTCACGACCCGCGCCTGGTGCGCGCCGCGCTGCCCGCGTGCGTCGCCACGCTGATCGCCTACAATGCTGCCGACCAAACCCTTTGCTACGCGCACGCCGGAGATACGGCGCTGATGGTGGTCTATCGCGACGGCCACGTGGAGTTCCCAACCGCCGCCGCGCTGGACTTCGACCGTCCGCTAAAGCGCACCGCCCAAGCCGAGCGCGCCGCCCACCCGAAGATGAGCTACCGCGAGCTGACCCAACAGCCCGAAGTCCAACGCTACAATTTGCGCGCGGCGCTGCGGCATAACTACGTGGACGAGCACGGCTTGCCCCAACCCGCCCAGGGGATAGGGGTGCTGGATGGGCTGGCGGAGTTGCGCTACTTTGTGAACATGGGGATGTTCTCACTGGCCCAAGTGGCTTGGGTGTGCGTGATGAGCGACGGGCTGGAATGGCCCGCCAGCGCTCAAGAGGTCTTCACCGAAGACGCCGCCCGCGCCAGCGCGCTACGCGCCGAACGCTGGGCTTTCATGGCGCAAGAGATCGGCACAACAGGGCTGGCGGGCTATCTGCACACACTGCGCGAGGCCGAAGCCGCCGACCCGGACTTCGAGCGCTACCCGCGTATGAAGCTCCACGACGACGCCACCGGCGTCCTGCTACGCTTCTAAGTCGTTTCCACCACGCCATTTTTTGCTCGAAGCGAGGAAAATCCCCGCTCTAATCGTCGCGTGTACCTGTGCGCCCCGCCACCCAACACTTTTTCACTCCACCCCAAATCAGCTATTACGTTTTTGTGTGGCAAGATAAGTCTTCGGAGGGAAAAAGCGCACCCCTGCCCCTTAGAACTCTAACTTGACACCTGCCCCATAGTTCAGGTTATAATAACGGCAGGCAATCTCTAGAGATTTAGTTATTTGGATAAAAACTGTGATAGAGCATATACTTTCCCAGTTGGGGGTGGAGCGCAGCTCTTCCGTTCCGCTTTACCAACAGCTTCAATCGCAACTCGAACGCTTGATCCTTGACGGCACATGGCGGCTCAAAGAGCCGCTCCCTTCCGAAACGCTGCTGGCCGAACGCTTGCAAATCAGCGTGATGACCGTGCGCCAGGCGATGGCGCAATTGGTCAACAAAGGCTTGATCTATCGGGAAAAGGGGCGCGGCACATTCGTAACGCCCCAGTCCCTAGACCACCACCTCCAGCGGCTGGAAAGTTTTTCGGAAGATATGCAGGGGCGCGGCTTGCGCCCAGACTCTCAAACGCTGGTCTTTGAGATCACCACAGCGCCGCCGGAAATCGCCGAGCAGTTGTATATTTCCCCCCGTGCGCGCGTGTTGCACCTCAAGCGCTTGCGCCTGGTGGAAGGGCGGGCGGTGGCCTTGCACGACGCTTATATCACCCGCACCGACATCACCCGCGCAGACCTGGAGCGGCGCGGCTCGCTTTACGCGCTGCTGGAATCTAAAGGCATCAGCTTGTTAGAAGCCGACGAAACGCTGGAAGCCATAGCTGCCGACGCCGAAGTCGCCCAGCAACTCAGCATTGAGGAGGGCGCGCCGCTGCTAAAGGCTACCCGTATCTCCTGGGACCGCACACACACGCCTATCGAGCACGTTGTGGCGTTGTATCTGGCGGATTTTTACCGCTACACGGTACGTTTGCGCCGCTGAAAGTCCGGCGAACCGAACTTTGCACGCGCGCTGAATTGTGCCACAATTAAGCGGGCGTAAGGGCATAACGCCCAACGCGCCTTATCGTCCGCGCCAAAGCTGTTTTGAGGGAGGTGGGAACGTCACGAAAGGTTTTGCTTCTTCCCAACCGCAGTACGAACGCTGCTCAAGATTTTGTCCTCGATAGGCAGATTTACAAAGGAGTTTTCATCATGCGGAAAATGCTTGTTCTCACGTTGGTTGTGGCCCTGCTCTTTGCCGGTGGCGTGTTCGTCCCCAGCGCCAAGGGGCAAAGCGACTACAGCGTCGCCCTGATCATCGCACAAGGTGGCTTGGGCGACCGTTCTTATAATGACTCCGCTTTCGCCGGCCTGACCTTGGCCGCCTCGGAGCTGGGCGTGCACGTGCAGCCTATCGAAAGCCCCGACCCGGTCGGCGAGGCCGAACAACTGCTGCGCACCGCCGCTGAAGCGGGCTTTGACTTGGTGATCACGCTGGAATTCAGCCACTTTGAACCGCTCGCGCGCATCGCGCCGGACTATCCGGACACCACCTTCGCCATTGTCAACGTGGTGGTGGACCAGCCCAACGTCGTCTCGATCCTCTTCGACGAGCACACCGGCTCGTTTTTGGCGGGGGCGTTGGCGGGC
>JALSSH010000216.1 GCA_026984385.1 Ardenticatenia bacterium
CTCTGGATCGCGGCGGATTGCGCGCATCGAGAGGCGTTCTGTCGCCACGAAGAAGCGTACAATCGGCACGTGGTCGGCTGGTTCGCCGAGCATCTGCCCTCTGCCTAGCGTTTGGGCGGGGCTTGTGTATCGGGGCTTTCGGGGGAGATCGCCGTGCCGGTCAGCGCTTGGAACTGGGCTTCGAGTTCGGCGCGGCGCGCTTCGGCGGCGGCCCGCCCTGCTTCTAGGGCGCGTTGCCAACGTGCGCGCCAGCTCAAGCGCGAGGCTTTGCCCGGGTCAGGCGTAAAAAGCAGCCCCACCATCGCGCCAATCGCCCCTCCGCTGAGCACGCCCCCAACAAATGCCAACATTCGCCGCATGGTCATCTCTCCGTAAATTGGTAGACTGTGGCGTATTATATCAGCTCAAGCGCAAAAAGGACGCCCAAATGAGCACTCCTCAACTTGAAACGTTGCACCGTATCATCGAGCGCGCCGAAGTGGACGCGGTCGCGCTGATCCCGGGCGCGAATTTGCGCGCCCTGACCGGCATCGAGTTTCACCTCATGGAACGCCCACTGGTGGCGTTTTTCGCCCCGGGGAAAACCTCAGTCGCCGTTGTGCCCGCGCTGGAAGAGCCGCGCTTGGCCGAGTGCCCGATCCCGTTCGAGACTTTCCCCTGGGAGGACGCGGACGGGCCGCGCGCGGCCTTTGCCGCTGCTGCAGGCGCGCTGAAGCTACGCGGCGCGCTGGGCGTTGAGGGGCTGCGAATGCGCGTGATGGAAGCGCATTTGATCGAGGAATTTTTCCTGGACGTGCGTCTGCGGCCCGTTGACGAGGCGCTCGCCGCGCTGCGTTTGCACAAAGACACCGAGGCGCTCGCGGCCATGCGCCAAGCGATCCGCATCAGCGAGCAGGCGCTCGAAGCCACGCTTGCGCAGGTGCGCGTGGGCATGAGCGAACGCGAGATTGCCGCCGCTTTGGTGATCGAGCAACTGCGACGCGGCGGCGGCAAACACCCCTTCGAGCCGATTGTGCTCAGCGGCCCCAAAAGCGCACTTCCACACGGCGAGCCGGACGACCGCGCCGTGCAAGCGGGCGAGCCGCTGCTGATCGACTTTGGAACGACGGTGCGCGGCTACGCTTCGGACATCACGCGCACGTTTAGCGTGGGGCGTCCTTCGCCGCGCCTGGAAGAAATTTACGCGGTCGTGCAAGCGGCTAATGAGGCCGGTCGGCGCGCAGCGGGGCCGGGCGTTCCTGCGCAGGAAATCGACCGCGCCGCCCGTCGCGTGATCGAGCAGGCGGGCTACGGCCCGTACTTCACGCACCGCACCGGTCACGGCTTGGGGTTGGAAGCCCACGAAGCGCCGAGCATTGTGGAAGGCAACACGTTGGTGTTGGAAGAGGGCATGGTCTTCACGGTGGAGCCGGGGATTTATCTGCCGGACGTGTTGGGCGTGCGCATTGAAGATGACTTGGTGATCACAGCGGACGGAGCGGAGAGCTTGACCACTTTCCCGCGCGAACTGCAGGCTCTCAGCGGCTGAGGCCGACACACGCTTACGACTTTCGGCGGCTTTTGTGCGTATACACAGTACATCACACTTAGAGCCGTTGGAGGTTGCCATGAGATCACCATCTGTCGTCATCCTGCTCGTGATCGCGTTCTTGGTTGTGGCGCTGCCCGTCCCTGCGCGCGCGGCCCCAACCGACCCCATCCGCCCGGGGTGCGGAGATTACCGCTTGCTCGTGACGTTGGAAACGGACGCCGTCGGCGTCGGGATACGGGTCAGCGGCCCACCTGGAGAGGTGGACGTCGTTTGGAACGTGAGCGGCCCGGACATGGGCTTGGGCGTGCTCGGCGGGCCGGAAGTTGCGCCCCGTATCTTCAACGAGGACAACCGCGAGATATTCGGCATTGAGGCCAACGACGCCAACGAACCGACCGAGGCCAACTTCCTTTTGCTGGTCTCCGGTGTGCAACAAGGGCAAACGCTGCAATTGGAGATGGGGCAAGAAGGCGCAGGCCCGCTCGGCACGTGGATCACGGTTAGCAACGCCCGCGACGACGTGCCCGGCCAGGAGCTGGGGCGCTTTCAGCTCAGCGGTGAATATCAAGCGGTCAGCGTGGACATCTGCTCCAGCGCCCCCATGCCCGCCCTAGAGCCGAGCAACGCACCGCTTCCCCCGCGTGTGTTGGCGTTCTTCTATCCCTGGTGGGCCACCGTCGCCGAGCCGGAGGGCTACACCTGCGGCGGGGACGCCTTCGGCTGGGTGCGCGAGGTGGACGGCCAAAACCGTTTTATGACCGCCCACACGCCCATTTTTCAGGACGGCGAGCGCGCCATTTACACCCAAACTGCTTGTTGGATGCAGTGGACGGACGACACGGGGCGCAGCGGTTGGCTTTACGACGTGACCGAACCCAACTTCTTGGCCGAGCAGATGCAGTTGGCCCGCACAAACGGGATCGACGGCTTCCTCGTCTCGGTGCACGGCGACAACGCCTTTGAGATGGACTATCTGGAAAATACCGCCCTGCCGACGGCTGCTCAAGCCGATTTCCTGGTCGGCGCGCTTTATGAAGCGCCGGAGAGCGGCTGGTCGTTCGACGACGAGGCCGACATTGCGCTTATTGGAGGACACTTGCGCCGCCTGGTAGAGATGCTGGGCAACGCGCCCGCCGCCTTGCGCTTGACGGACGCGGAGGGGGTGGAAAAGGTCGTGATCTTCATAGACCCGGCGGCGGTGGCGCGCTTTGTTCAGCCGGAACAGTGGGCTGCGATCCGCGCTTTGGCCGACGAGGCGGGCATCCCTTACGCGCTTTGGGGTGGGCCTGCTGCTTTCACGCAGGTATTTTTGAGCGGTTTTGACGGCGTTTTTAACGATCTGGAAGTAATCGAGACCTACGAGTCCGGCTTGGAGCTGCCCCCCTACGCATTGCGCGACGAGCGTCGTCTCGCCTACCGCGCCACCGCCTGGATAGCGCGTGAGCTGGGCATGTACTACGCGCTGCCGGTGGTGACGGGGTGGGGGCCTTTTCCCGCTGACCCGGAAGCGCCTATTGTGCCGCGCGATTACGGCTTTGCGGGCGACGATGGCGCTTACTACCGCGTGCGCTGGGAGGACGCGGTGGAAAATTTCCCCCATTGGATCGTGCTCACCTCCTGGAACGAGTGGGCCGAGGCGACCGAGATCGAGCCTTCGGATGCATATCCGCCCTCGCGCTACGACTACTTGGGCGCGACCGCGCGTTACGCTTGTCAGTGGCGCGATCCGAATGCCGTCTGCGAGCAGTGAGAAACGCAGAAGCTAGGGTACAATAGCATATAGGCTCTGGCGCACCTTGCCCGACAGGGCGGGGTGCGTTGTATAACATTTACCTAGGCGGCATTTTGTGAGGAGGCTATTACGATGAAAAAACTTGGCGCTGTGCTTTTGTTGCTCGGCTTGGTGCTGGTCGCTGCGGGGGTGGTGCTGATGTTCGTGATCGTGCCCGGGATGAAACAATTCCCCGCCGACGTGGACACCACGCGCACCTACGACGGGCATTTGGGCGTCTTCCTAGACGCGCAAAACATGGCTTTTTTGTCCGACCTGGACGTGCAGCTCTCTCGTCATATCAAGACCGAGGAGACCACCGACGGCGTGGCGCTGGTGCTCGAAGAGCAGCAATTGGCAGCGGGCGATACCGTGCTAACCCAGCTTGTCAAACGCTACGCCATTGACCGCAAGACGATGGAGTTTGCCAGCGAGTACCCCACCGAGTGGGCGGACAAAGAGGGCTTTTGGGAGCGCGAGGGCTTGGTGATCGGCTGGCCGATTGACCCCGAAAAGCGCGATTACACCGGTTGGAGCGACGATTACCGCGACACCGTGACGCTGAAGTTCGAGGGCGAAGTGGAACACGCGGGCCGCACGGTGTACTACTACACCGCCAGCAGCGAAGCACGCCCGATTGCGCCGGAAGCCGTCGAGGCGATGGGCTTGCCGCCCGCGCTCACCCAAGAGCAAATCGGCGCGCTGGTCGAAGGATTGGACATCAACCCGATGATCGCGCGGGCGTTGCCGTTGCTGATGCAACAAGCCGAATGGCCGGACCCCGTGCCGTTGGTCTACACCTACGAATATCAGGCCGAATATTGGGTTGACCCGGTTACGGGCGTGCTGATCGACACGCACAAGATCGAGGCGCGCAAGGTCGGCTTTGAGCAAGCGCTGATGGAAAGCCTGGCGGAAAAGATCGCCGCATTGCCCTTCGACGTTGACCCGGAGATGGTGAGCGCGTTTTTGCCTGTGCCGGTCTTCCAACTGGAGTACAACCAGAGCGAGCAAAGCGTGCAGGACGCGGCCAAAGACGCCGACGACGCCGCTAACCAAATTGACCTTTTCGGCACAAAAATTCCCGTTGGGTTGATCGTAGTGGGCTTGCTGCTAACGGCCCTCGGCGCGCTCAAAGCGCTGAAGAAGGGCGAAGCCGCCGCCTGATCCCTCCGAAGAATCGCGGTATGGGCCTGGCCGTGTGTGCGGTCGGGCCTGTTTATTCCCCGACGGTGAAGGGGGCCACCGGCGCCGTGATCGGGCTGAAAAGCCCTTGCATCTGGTAGATGATGATTTTGACTTCGGCGGGGCCTGGTGGCATATCTTCGGGCACTTGCAGCGCAAAACGGCTCAGGATCGGCACGCCCGGCGGCCAGTGTTCTTGATCGAAGCCCATCCACACCACCGGGCGGTCGTGCTGAGCGTAAAATGTGCCGTTCGGCCCGTAGAGCCGCACGCTGATCCGCAAGTCGGGGATGATCGCCGCGCCGCGCAGCCACCATGTATGCCCAACTACCCAGCCCCCGCGTGAAACCGGCGCGTCGTTCAACACATAGCCGCCCAAATAGATCGGGCCGTTGAACGAGGCGACCACAATCGGCGTCAGCGCAGAGACACGCTCGCGGAAGGCGCGCGGGGAGTCGTGCAGCGTGTAAAGCGAGACGGTCACATCCCCGAAGCCGTAGGCGTCGGGCAGCGGCTGCGGCTCGCCAATGCCCTCCAGCACGCCCGCCACCAGGTTTTGCGGGTCCATGATGTGCCCTTGCCAGGCGATCACCCATACGCGCCGCGCGTTGTGCTCCGCGATGAGCTGTTCCAGCGCGTTGACGGCCTCGTCCAGGTAGAGGAAGCGGTGCACGTTGGTAAGTTTGTCCGGCGGCAAGCCGATCCAGGGCAGCGCGGCGCGGTAGTAGCCCGCCGCCGTGAAGAGCGTCCCGTCGCGCAAAACGAGCACGTCGCCCGGCTCGGCGTGCTCTTGCACGTAGGCGAAAGCCTCGCGTAGATAGCTGTTGTACGTCGGTTGCAAGTCTACCCGCGCGGGCAACCAAACCAGCACCAATATCAGCGCACCAGCCAACCAGCGCGCGCCGCGCGGTCGGCGCAAAGCGCCCGCCCCCAGCCCGAGCAATACCGCCGCCCCGACCCACATCGGCCAGCCGTGTCTGCCGGAAAGTTTGGCTTGCACGCCATAGACCATCGCCAGCAGCCCGAGCAAAGGAACGGCGGTTAGGGCCAGCGCAAAGAGTGCTTCCCTTCGCCGCCCCCAGAACAGCGCAAGCGCCGTTGCGAGCAGCACCGCGCCCGCTAAAGCCCAGGCGTAAGGTGGCGTCTGAGGCGTGAGGGTGCGCTGACCGTGTGCGTAGAACTCAACGTAGGCGTGCAGCGCCACGTTCGGCGGCACGCGCCCGAGAAAGGCCGTGCCGCCGCGCACGTCTCGTCCGGCCAGCGCAATCCACCAGGGCGTATAGCCCAACCCCAACGCCCCGCCGATCTGCACGAGCAAGCTCAGCGCGCGGCGGGAACGTCGGCGCAGGGTATCCAGCGCGATAAAAAGCCCGTGTGCGCCCAGCGCCAGCACAGCGGTATAGTGCGTGTAGAGCAGCGCCAAGGCCAGCACCAGGTACGCAAAAAGTCGCCACCGACAACGCGGGCGTTCCGCCTCGGCGCAGCGCGACCAGAGCGCCCACAGCGCCACGCTCGCCCAAGCGTAAAGCGCCAGCAGCAGCGCGTAGGCACGCACCTCAAAAGCGGCGTAGAGCGCGCTTTGGCTTAGCGCGAAAGCCGCCCCTGCCACCGCTCCGACCCAGGCCGAGCGGCCCAGACGGCGCGCCAGCCCCGTGACGCCTGCCGTCGCCAGAAGCACGCTCAACGCGGAGAAGGCGCGCAAGGCAAACTCGCTCGTGCCGGTCAGGCGCGCCCAGAAATTGCGCAGCACGAAGTCCAGCGGCATCTGATTGTCAATGCGCGTGCACCACTGCCAAATTTCGCGCAAGGGACGCTCGGCAAAATAGGCGTTGACCGTCTCGTCGTACCACAAGCCGCGCTCCGGCCAGTGGAGCAGCGTCCACGCGGCGAGCAGGGCCAGGGTCACGGTCAGCCCGCCGAGCGCCCAACGGCGGCGAACGTCCGCCGTCGCGGGGCGCGCCGCCTGGGGCGAGCTGCGCTCGCCCCGACGCGCGGCAAAGCCGCGCGTAGAGCGCTGACCAGCGCTCGGCGGCGCGCCCCTCTGGGCGGCGGCTTCGCCGCCGCCCGCGCGCGCCTGCGGCGCGCGCACCCCGCGCACTCGCTCAATCCACGCCCGCATCGCTCCGCTCCAATTGCACACGCACGCGGCTTCCCGCGCCGCGCGGCTGCACCTGCACGCGCACCGTGTGCTCGTCCACGCCGAGATAGCCGATCATATGCGTCGCCCAGCGTTCCGCCAACTTCGGCGTCAGCGCCACGTCCACCGCGCCGCCGTTTTCCAGCGCCACCGCAAACGCCGCGCGCACCTCGGCGGACGGCGCGGGCCGCCAGATTTCATAGCGAAAACCGTTCATCGGGATCGCCTCCGCCGGAAAATACGCCCGATAGGCCGCGTCCAACACCGGCGGCGGGTAGAATTGCGCGCGGAACACCAGCACGCCGAAGCGTTGCGCCTCGATCATGGCGATCAGTTCGGCAGGGTCATAAAGTCCGTTTTCGTACAAATTTTTGAGCTGCGTGGGGTTGGTCACCACGTCCCGCCGCGCGCGCAAGCTGAAGCCCGCTTCCTCGCTGAGCGCGGGGCGTGGGTCAGAGCGGATGGCTTCGACAATGCGCCAACCGTTGTCCGCGTCCTCTCGGGTGGGAATATGGCCGATGGCCGCGTAGCCCGGCGTCCAGCCTGCCGCGTCGTAAAAAGCGTAGCGCGCGCCGTAGCTCGACCGCACGCCGAGCGCGTCCGCCAGCGGACCGAAAAACGCTCCCTCGGTCGGCAACTTGACCACGCTCAGCGCGTAAACGATGTACACAGCGGGCACAAGCACGCCCGCCCAAGCGCTCAGCGCTCCACACCGCGCGCTTAACGCGGCGCGCAAACGCCCCAATCGCCGCAAATACGGATGCCCAGCAGGCCAGCGCCAACCGCCGCGCAGTGTGCGCGCCAAAAAAATGCCGCTCAAAACGCACGTCGCCGCAATAGCTGTGGCGAAATAGCTATCCCCTGCGCCCCACTTGCCGGAAAGCGCCGTGTTCGCCACCGCAAAGACCCACCACACGCTGTAAAGCGAGAGCCGCGTGAAGTACAGCTCATAGCCCACCAGCAGCGCCGCTGGCACGATCAGCGCACCGTGCAGCCGTAGCCACTGGCGGAAAAGCCCCAAAAATTGGCTCGGAAAGTAGGCGTTGACGTTGGCGGCGATGGCGTTGACCCACCACGCGCCCCCCGTCGCCCAGTCCACCCACGCGAAGATCGCCACGCCGACCGCCGCAAAGCCAAGCCCCCAGCGCAGGCTGCGGCGCGGATTGCGCAAAAAGAGGTAGCCGAAGACGGCAACCGCGCTCGCCAGGGCCAGTTGCTTGGTGTAGCCCGCCGCCAACAGCAACGCCAGCCCGAGCGCCAGTCTGCGCTGGGTTTTGCGTCGTGCTTGCGCCAAAGGCTTGCCCTCGGTGGACGCCAACGCCGCGAGGCGCGCATCAGCGCGGCTTGCGGGGGGTGCAGGGGACGGCGTCCCCTGCTGGGGGTGTGGGGGCAAAGCCCCCACCCCATCCACATCCACCCGCGCCAGCACCGCCACGCTCAACACCTCGAACATCACCATCGTGATGTGCTGGCGAAAAAGCGGCCCCACGTGGTAGATCGTGTTGGAAGCTAAATACGCCAGCCCCGCCGCCAACGCGACCCAACGCGCGCGCTCCTCTCGCCACACGATCCAGCCGATGGCCCCCGCCGTGATCAGCGTCGCCAAAAAGCCCGCCAGCCGCCCGTACCAATAGCCTGCGCCGAAAATCCACGCAAAAGGCACGAGCATCACGTGGAAAAGCGGCGGGTAGTTGCTGGAATAGAAGGGATAGTGCGTCACATCGCGGTACGGCCAGCGCCCTTCGGCAAACATGAGCGTGTCCACCAGCTCGAAGCCTTCGCCCTGGTCGTAGTCAAAGGGGAAGCGCATCAGCGCCACCGCGTAATACACATACAGCGCCAAATGCGCCGCCAAAAGCGTCAGCGCAACCGCCCACAACGCCCGACGCCCCCAGCTCAATGCGCGAAGCGTTCCTTTTCCGCCCATTTCCCCCCTCAAATGTCAGGCGCTCAGGCGGGCATGTCGCCGAGCGGGAGCAGCGTCCCGCCCAACACAATCAGCGCCAGGCCGCCCCCCAACGCCATGAGCTGTAACCCGCCGATCCCCTCCGGATCGGTGCCCAACAGCCAGCGCGCCAACGCCATCGCCATCGCGCCGACGCCCAACAGGATCAGCACCCCGCCCAAATGGCGCTTGCTCAGCGTAAAATCTTCGCTCCACCAACGCCGCTGCATCATGCGCTCCTTTCCCCCGCCAAGTATAGCGTAATTGCGCCAATTTCGGCCTCTCTGCAACTCTCCCGCCACCCCCTGCGTATAGGTGAGTGAAATTCCGCGCATTGTGCGAAGCAAAATCGCCGCAGCGCGCACACCGAGCAGGAGCATTGGCTATGGACGAACAAGACCGCATCACACACGGCGCGCCGCCCCCGCCGCCGCCTCAACCGCCGCACGGCGAACGTCTCGAAGGCGAGGCGCAGCCCATCCCGCCGCACCTGCGCCAAACGATGGACGCTATGCGCCAACGTTTGCGGGAAACCGGCCAAGAAGCGCGTGACATCGTCCGCGAGTACGAAGAGCGCTACGGCGAACAGGGCAACCACCGCCCGCCGCACGCGGCCCCGCCGCTCATCGAAGGCGTGCCGATGGACGGGTACGGCCCGCTCAAGGCCAAACGCCATGAGCCACTCGGGGTAAGCGCTAACGAGCGTAAATGGGCCGCGCTGGCCCATGCCAGCACCTTACTTACCGCGCTGGTCGCGCTGCCCAGCGCCGGCCTAATCGTGCTGCTGACCATGTTCGCCCCGCTCCTGATCTACTTCGCCTTTCGCCAGCGTTCGGAATACGTAGCCTTCCACGCGCTACAAGCCTTCACTATGCAGCTTATCGGCACAATCGGCTTTCTTTTCGCGCTGGTGCTGGGGCTGGTGGTCTGGACGGCCCTGTTGATCCTTTCGCTGGTGCTGATCGTGGTGGCGGTCGGCATCGTGTTGACGCCGGTGGTGGCTCTGGCCGCGCTGGTGTATTTCTTGGCCGTGCTGCTGATGCCGCTGGGCATGACCATTTACTCGATGATCGCCATGGTGGAAACGTGGAACGGGCACAATTACCGCGTGCCCTATATCGCGCGCTGGGTGGAAAGCCAAATGTACAGCGTTTGAGTGGTGGGGCGCTGCCCCACACCCCGCAAGGGGCGTGACGCCCCTTGACCCCGCAGAGGGCGCAGGGAACATGAACGGTCGCCGACTGTCCCTCGCTGGGAAATGTTCGCCGTCGGTGGGGCGCGCCGCCCGTGCGCCTTCGGCGCACTACGCGCGGCAGAGCCGCGCGTCAGCCGCGCTGCAGCGCGGCTAGGCGGCGCGCCCCGGCACAATGCGCGCAGACGTGCACTGTGCCATCGGGCGTTGTGCCCTTGTTCTGTACACACGCTCCCGTCCTGAAACGGGAACGCCAGGCCACAGAGCGCCCGTTTTACTCCTCCAGCGTGCTCAGATCGCCCTCGTCTTGCCCCAGAGCGCGCGCTTTGAGCACACGGCGCATGATCTTTCCGCTGCGCGTCTTGGGCAGTTTTTCTACAAACTCAATCGAGCTGGGCTTGGCGATCGGGCCGACTTCGTGCCCCACGTGTTCGCGCAGCTCTTCCACCAAGCGCGGAGAAGGCTCAACGCCCGCGCGCAAGATGCAATACGCCTTGATCACGCTGCCGCGCACCTCATCCGGCACGCCGATCACGGCGGCTTCGGCCACCGCCGGATGGCTGACCAACGCGCTTTCGATCTCCGCCGTGCCCAAACGATAGCCGCTGACCTTGATCACGTCGTCCACGCGCCCGATCACCCAGATATAGCCGTCCTCGTCGCGGCGGGCGCTGTCGCCGGTCATATAGATGAACTTGCCCTTTTCCGGCTCGGAAAAGCGCTCCCAATATTGCTTGACGTAACGGTCCGGGTCGCCGTAGATGGTGCGCAACATGGCGGGCCAGGGGCGCTTGACGATCAAATAGCCCTCTTCATTGGCCGCGACAGGGTCGCCCTCTTCGTCCACGATCTCCACGTCCACGCCCGGGAAGGGCTTGGTCGCGCTGCCGGGCTTCAGCGGGGTGACGGGCAGCGGCGTGATCATAAAGTTGCCGGTTTCCGTCTGCCACCAGGTGTCCATAATCGGGCAACGCTCGCCGCCGATGACGCGATAGTACCACTTCCAGGCCTCCGGATTGATCGGCTCGCCCACGCTGCCCAGCAAGCGTAAGCTGCTCAGGTCGTGGCGGTTCGGCCAGGCGTCGCCGAAGCGCATCAGCCCGCGAATGGCGGTCGGCGCGGTGTAAAGCACCGTCACGCCGTGCCGCTCCACGATGTCCCACCAGCGGTCCGGGAAGGGATGATTGGGCGCGCCTTCGTACATCACGCTGGTGACGCCCAGCAGCAACGGCGCGTAGACAATGTAGCTGTGGCCGGTGATCCAACCCGGGTCGGCGGCGCACCACCAGGTATCCTCCTCCTTGAGGTCAAAAACCCATTTGAGCGTGGTCGCCACGCCGACCATATAGCCGCCGTGCGTGTGTAAAATGGCTTTGGGCTTGCCGGTTGTGCCGCTGGTGTAAAGCAAAAAGAGCGGGTCTTCGGCGTCCATGATCTCGGTGTGGCAGCCGGCGTCGGCAATCGGCAGCTTCATCAGCTCGTGATACCACAGGTCGCGCCCAGGCTCCATGTGCACATCCTCGCCCGTGCGCTTGACCACGATCACGGTTTGCACCGTCGGGCTGCGGAGCAAGGCCTCGTCCACGATCTTTTTAAGCTGAACCACCTTGCCGCGCAACCAAGCGCCGTCCGCCGTGACCACGACTTTGCTTTGGCTGTCCTCGATGCGCTCGTGCAACGCTTCCACCGAAAAGCCGCCGTAAACCACCGAGTGCACCGCGCCGATCTTGGCACAAGCGAGCATCGCGATCATAATTTCCGGCACGCGCCCCATATAAATCGTGACGCGGTCGCCTTTTTGCACGCCCATCGCGCGGAGCACGCTGGCAAAGCGGCACACTTCGCGCGCCAGTTGGTGATAGGTGAGGCTGCGTTGGTCGTAGTTCTCACCTTCCCAGATCAAGGCGACCTTGTTCCGTCGCCATGTTTTGAGATGGCGGTCTAGCGCGTTGTGCACGATGTTCACCTTGCCGCCCACGAACCATTTATAAAAGGGCGCTTGGGATTCGTCCAACGTTTTTTCCCAGGGGGCGAACCACTCGAAGTTTTCTTCGGCGATGCGTCCCCACTCGCCGGCCAAGTCGGCGAGCATGGCTTGATGCTGCGCCTCGTAGTCCGGCAAGTTGGCTTGGGCGACGATGTGCTCCGGTGGGTAAAAAACTTCGCCGTGTAACTCTTGCTGGTGTGACATAATCTCTCTGCCTCCAATGTTGCAAAAAACCATATCTGCCATTATATAGGCGAGACTGCCCCAGATCGCAAATCATGCTACACTAGGGGCATCCACGAGGCTATGGCATAAAACCAAGGGGGCCTTATGCGACACAAACGGATCATGTGGCTTCGCTTTGGCGTGAGCGCGCTGGTGCTGCTGGCGTTGTTGAGCACGGGGGCGCTGCCCCCAATGCGGCTTGTTGCGCGCGCCCAGGGCGACAATTTGCTGCAAAACCCGGGCTTTGAAGAACCGTATATCGCCATCAACGGCGACGAGACGCTGCGCGTAGCCAACGGCTGGCAGCCCTGGCACGTGCCCAACGAGGACGGCTCGTCGGCGATCAACGCACGCCCAGAATACAAACCTGCGCCCGCCAACCGCGTGCGCAGCGGGGCCGCCGCCCAGGAATACAACACCTTTTTCGCCACGCACACCGGCGGTGTCTATCAGCGCGTGCCCGTTCCCCCCGGGACAGAGTTGCGCTTTAGCATCTATATTTACGTCTGGTCGTCGGCCACCTTCGCCAACCCAAACGTCAGCGAAGACCCCAACCAAGTGATCGTCAACGTGGGCATAGACCCCACAGGCGGCACAGACGGCACAAGCGATAGCATCGTTTGGTCGGCAGACGCAGAATTTTACGACGAATACCGCGAGATGTCGGTCACCGCGACCGCCGAAAGCGCCGCCGTGACCGTCTTTGTGCGCACCGCGCCGCAAGGCTTTGTGGGCACAAACAACGTTTACTTGGACGACGCCTCGCTGATCGCGCTCGGCCAGGCGCCGCCGCCGACCAGCGCCCCACCGACGGTCACGCCCACACAAGATATGTTCGTGCCCACCCAAGAAGGCACGATCACGCCTTTGCCCGCCACCGCTACGCCCGCCGTCAGCCCCACGCCGACCGCCCCGCCTACGGCCATCCCGCCCACCCAGCCGCCCTTGCCGGACGAGTACAACGACACCGTGCTCTATACGGTGGTGGCAGGGGATACGCTTTGGGGCATCGCGCAACGCTACGGCAGCTCGGTAAACGCGATTGTGAAGGTCAACGGCATCAGCGAAAATGACTATTTGAGCATCGGGCAAACGCTCGTCGTGCCGGTGAAGCGCCAGTACACGCCGCCGCCCACCTTCACGCCCGCGCCAACTCAGGTCCCGGGCACGGGCGGCCCACTGCCCCCCGCCCCCACAACCGGCGTCGGCACGCACACCGTGCAGGGTGGCGAAACGCTCTTTTCCATCGCGCGGCGCTATAACACCACCGTTGCCGCCCTGGCACAGCTCAACAACATCGTTAACCCGAACTTGATTTACCCCGGCCAGCAATTGCGCGTGCCGCAAGCGGGCGCGCCCACTCCCGCGCCGCAACCCGCGCCCGCGCCCCAACCCGCTGCGCCTCAAACGCACGTTGTGCAGGCCGGTGAAAATCTGTTCCGCATCAGCTTGCGCTATAACGTGACCATGGACGCGCTGGCACGCGCGAACGGCATCACCAACCCGAACTTGATCTTTGTGGGCCAAGTGTTGACCATTCCGTAAAGCCCCCAGCGTTGCACACACCAAGCGGGTGAGGTCACGTGGGCCTCACCCGCTTATTTGTGTGGGGCGCTGCCCCACACCCCGCAAGGGGCGTGACGCCCCTTGACCCCGCAGAGGGCGCAGGGAACGTAAACGGTCGCCAACCGTCCCCTCGCTGAGAAACGTCCGCCGTCGGTGGGGCGCGCCGCCCGCGTGCGCTTTCAGCGCACCGAAGCGACTGCGTCGCTTCGAGGCCTGGCTGTGCCAGGCCTGCGGGCGGCGCGCCAACGCGCGATCACCGCAAACGTCAGGCTGCCGGCGAACGGTGTGCGGGGGGTGCAGGGGGCGGCGCGCCCCCTAGCGACGCCCCCGCCGCCGCATCACTCCGCCTCATTCACCGTGAAGAGCACGCCCGCCCCACGCCCGAACACCTCCGGGAAGTAGAAGGCGTAAGCGTGGCTGGGCATGGTTTGATACTGCCCGGGGAAGCTCGCGCGCACCTTGTAGCTGTAAACATACGTGCCCGCCGGCAAGAAGTCCGCGTAGAGATTGACCTGCTCGTCGCGCATCTCGCTTCGGTCAAAGAACCACCAACCCCAATACCAGCGCGGGCTATGCGAAAGCTCCAAAGTCGGCGGCTCGGTCGCCTGGCTGGTTGTCAACAGCGAGGTGTCAATCGGCTCAGTGCCCGCAGGGATCGGGTCTTCTAGCACGAAGTAGTACACGTCCTGCGGCAACGTGATCGTCACGCGCACCGTGATCTCGTCCCCGACCGTCGCCTCGGTGATCGGTGTGTTCAGGTCATCGGAGCGGAAAAACTCGCGCGAGACCGTGATCCCGCGACTGATCGGCTTAGCCTCAGCAGCAGGCAG
>JALSSH010000217.1 GCA_026984385.1 Ardenticatenia bacterium
GTCCGCCACGTAGATTGTGACCATCAGCCCGACCCAGGGTCGCCAGTGTTGCGCTGCGTAGCGATAGGCGCGCACCAGGTAGTCGGCTTGCTGCTCTTCGCTGACCGCGTGCCAGTGATAGGGCGAATCTGGGCGCGGGTCGGTGGTCCAGCCCATTTCCAGAATGGCGATTTGCTTGTGCGCGTCGCCTCGCGCCACCATGATCCCGCGCATATCTTCCACGTGGCGGAAGACCATCCAGCGCTGCCCGATGTTCGGGTCGGCTTCGGCTTCGTTCGGCGAGATTTCCGGCGGCCACTTATACCCGGGCGCGTTTAGACCCAGCACGTCGAAATACGGCGAGGCGCCCGCGTCGTACATCATGCGCAGATAGTCCACATCCGGGATAGCGTCCGGGAGCTGTGTGCCGGTGGGGGCCAGCCCTGCGGAGATGATCACGGCGTCTGGGTCGGCGGCGCGGATCGCGTCCGAGCAAGTGCGCAGCACGTGCACATAGCCCGCCGCGTTGGGCGGGTTATCCATCCACTCGCGGCGCAAGTTCGGCTCGTTCCAAATCTGATAGCCCGCGATCTGCCCGCGATAGCGTGTGGCGAGCGTGCCGCAGAACTCGCCCCAAGCGTCCAAGTCCAGCGGCGGATCGTCGGGGCTTTGCGGGGCGCGGACGGCCCAATCCGGCGGCCCATCCAGCCGCGCCACCAGCTCTAAGCCGCGATAGCGCACCTCCGCGACCACGCCATCGGCTTTGTCCCAGTGCCACTCGCCGCGCAGCGGCTCGATGTTGGCCCAGGAGAAGCGCTGTTTGATATGGGTGAATTTCATCAGGCGGATGTTGTCCAGGTCCAGCGTGCGCATGGTTTCGTTCCACCATAAGAAGGCGTGCACGCCGTAGGTGAGCGAGGGGAACGCCCGCTCGGTGACCGCTTGCGGGGCCAGTTCGGTGGGGATGGGCGGGGTCGGTGTGGGCAGCGGGGCGGTTGAGGCGGCGTTGTTGGCGCGGTATAGCGCGCCGAGCAGCCCGATCCCAATGGCGACCCACAGCGTAATAAACGCAACCCCGACAGTGCGACGGATGGACATGTAGCCCCCTTATCCTTGTGTGGTGATGACGCGGCAAAAAGGGCGGGCATGGTCGCCCGCCCTCATATCGTGCACATGGTGCACAGCGCACCGAGCCTGTTAGCGTTCGCGGAAGTTGTATTTGGCGATGACCTCATAGGCCGGGGCGCTTTGCCAGTTCGGGCGCAACAGCGAGTAGGGCACGTTGTCGTTGGTGGCGTTCCAACCCGCTTGCGGGCCGTAGTTCAAGTTCCAGAGGAAGGCCAGCCAGACAAATCCCCACTGGTCCATGAGCTGGATCGCCTCGTCAATGTACTGGGCTTGTTCTTCCAGTGTGTTGTCGTTGGCGAACTCAAAACCGGTGGGGTAGCCTTCCAAATCTTCGGTGGTCGGCCAGCCGAACTCGGTCACGCAGAGCTTTTTGTCGCTGCCCGCCTGTTGGATGCGCTGGGCGTAGCCTTGCAGCGTGCTATAGAACGACCAGGAGTGATGCGGGTTGTCAAACGGGCCTCGGAAGGTGGCCGTTGGGTCGTTGGGCACTTGATTCCAGGGCACGCCCGGGCCGATGTTGTAGCCGTTGTGGTGTGCGCCGACGCAGTCGGTCGTTTCCAGCAAGCCCGCTTGGATCAGCATATCCATATAGACGAAATCGTCGTAGGCTTGCACGCCGTCGTTCCAGCCGGTGGGCGAAAGCGCCCCGCTGATGACAATGACGCCCGGGTCCACCATCTTGATCGCGTTGTAGGCTGCGCGCAGCAGCTCGACGTAGCGCTCGGCGCTCAGCCCGTAGACCGAGGCCCATTCGCGGTCTATGTTCATCTCGTTCCACACTTCAATCGCGTGGATTTGCCCGGGGTAGCGGTAGAGCATGGTGATCAGGAAATTGGCGTAATCCTGTGGATCGGCGGGTGGGCCGACTTCGTCCAGGCGCTGGTTGCCCGGCTCACGCGCCCAGTCCGGCGCGGTCACCACGCTGAGCATGACGTTGACGCCGTACTCTTGCGCCAGGTTCAGCGCCACATCCAGCGCGTCCCAATTGTATTGGCCCGGCTCCGGTTCGACGTCCGCCCAGCGCACCTGGAGCTTGATCCACTTGAGCTTGAGCTTGTCGCGCACCTCGCCCATCCACAGCTTGTAGACTTCCGGATCGGGGTTCGGCTCGACCTGCACCCCAAGTTGGAAGCTCTGATCTTCGGCGGGCGGAAGCGTGGCGGCGGGGACGGGGGTGGCGTCTTGGGCGCGTGCGGCGGCTTGCGGGCCGTCTTGCGCGGCGGCACGCGCTTCCACTTCCGGATTGGTCAAAATGGTGAGGCTGAGGTCATCGGCGTTGTCGGCGGCGGCGTCAACCTGGCCGGTGGCGTAGTAGATGCCGATGAACGTCAACGCGCCCAGTAGTAGCGTGATGCCCAGCCAGGCGATCACGAAGTTGCGGATTTGGCGCTGGCGGGCGTTGGTGGCTGAGGTCTGCTGCATGGTATGCTCCTTCAAGCTCTCCCAAACCTTCTTGGCTGTGCTCATCTTTAGCACGCTACCTCCATTGTATCGCATCGCGGCGCGGCACACGGACGCACACTCAACGCTCGCCCTACGTTGGGCGCGGATGTGGGGCGCTCGGGGAACGCCCGTTGCTGGGGAGCGCTCGCCGTCGGGTGGCGCGCCGCCTAGCCGCGCTCCGCGCGGCTGACGCGCGGCGGATGCCGCGCGTGGTGCGCCGAATGGCGCACGGGCGGCGCGCCCAGCGGCCCACTCGCCGCAAACGCTCACCCGGTCAGCGCCGCGAACCGTGCGTCAGCGCGGTTCGCGGGGGGTGCAGGGGCGGAGCCGCCCCTGCTAGGGGTGCGGGGGCAAAGCCCCCGCGCTCTAGTGGGTGACGGCCAGCGCGTCGCAGGCCGGGCACGCGCCCCCGGGCCGCACAATGGCGTAGCCCGCCATCGGGTCAGCGCCATAATAGCTAAAATCCACGTTCCAGATAATCACCAGCTTGACTTTGCCGCTGGTGCGCGCCAAGCGCACGGCTTGGGCCAGCCATTGCGCTTGTTGGGCGGCGGTGGTGTTCGCGGCCCAAGCAAAG
>JALSSH010000218.1 GCA_026984385.1 Ardenticatenia bacterium
GTGCTGGGGCCTAAACGAAACGGGCCAACCGGAACTTCGGTTGGCCCATTCATATCCACGGACGGGAGCGACGGGATTCGAACCCGCGATCTCCGGCTTGACAGGCCGGCATGTTAACCGCTACACTACGCCCCCAAGCTGGCCCAGATGATAGCATACGCCGCTCGCCTCGTCAAGAGAAAATCCCTCGACTTTTTGCTCCCGCGCCCGCTATCCACTTGGCGCTTGGCGCGCACGCCCAGCCCGTGTATCCTTGTGCAGAAGTCCGCCGACGCACACAGGAGTATCCTCATCATGCGCACATTCCCGCGCCCACTTGCCCTTGCTGCTCTCATGCTTGCCCTGGCCGCTTTCGCTTGTGCTATCGAGGTCAACACCGCGCACTTGGAATTCGCCAAAACCTACACCGGCCCTACCCGCGAGGACCACAATACCCGCTCCTTTACCCCCGACCAAACCGTTTATTGCCTGGTGAACGTGCGTGACGTCAAAGCGCCGGTCACGTTGGAAATGGTTTGGGTGCGCGTGGAGCGCGACGAAGACGGCAACACTACGGACGAGATCGAATTAGGGCGCGAAGAACGCACATTGACGCAGGATGATGAAATTTTCTTCGCTTTCGGCCCACCAGAAGGCGGCTGGGAAAAAGGCCCTTACCGCATCCATTTGTATTTGGAAGACGACTTGGAAATGTCACTGGACTTTAAGGTCAAGTGAACGGCGCGGCAGGTGTTCCCTAACGCAGAAGCGGCGCGCGCGAGGTCGCCGCACCGCCGCAATCGTGGCGAGTGCGGCGGGCGACGTGCGCGCCGCGCGGGGCGGGTGAGGTCAGCGCGGGCTTTTTCGCGCTGGGCGAGGTCGCCCCGCCTTAGGCCGAGGGCGCGGCGTGTTCCGTTTCCTCTTCGGTCGCCAACGGGATCGTAAAGTGGAACGTCGTGCCTTCGTTGAGCTTGCTTTCCACCCATATTTGGCCGCCGTGCAGTTCCACCAACCCCTTGGTAATGGTCAATCCCAACCCCGTCCCGGGCTGTTCGCGCGTCTTGGGGTTGTCGCTGCGGAAGTAGGGCGTGAAGAGCTTGCGCAAATCTTCCTCACTCATCCCGATGCCTGTGTCCTGCACATAACAATGCACCACCTCGGGCGGGCCTTGCGGGTCCCAGTGATTGCGCGTGGCCTCGGCAAAGATCGTAATCGTGCCTCCCTGGGGCGTGTATTTGTGGGCGTTGGAAACCAGATTGGTCATAACCTGGATCAAGCGGTTCTGATCCCCACGCACCGCTGGTAGATCGTCCGGTATATCCACGACCAGCACTTGTTCCTTTTCCTCGATCAAACGCTGTTGGGCGCGCAACGTCTCGGTGACCACATTGTGGAAGTCCAACGTGGTCAGCTCTAGACGCAAATTGTTGGTTTGCTGCTTGGTCAAGTCGTTGAGGTCGCTCACCAGCGTTTCCATGCGCACCACGTTGTTATAAACCGTCTGCAAAAAGCTGGCTTGCTGCTCATTGACCGCCCCAACCACGCCTTTGAGCAACAAATCCGTGTAGCCCTTCATCGAGGTCATCGGGTTTTTCAACTCGTGCGCCACAAAGGAGACAAACTCGCTCTTGGCGTCGTTGGCGCGTTGCAGTTCCTGGAAAAGTTGTGCGTTGAGGATGGCGGGCGTGGCGTGCTCGGCCAAGCGCACCACAAAGTCCAAATCCAACAGCGTCAGCTCTCCCTCGCGGTCGCTTTCCAGCAAGATCACCCCGATCACCTCATCCGCGCTGATCAACGGTGCGATCAATTGTGCCGCACATCCCGCCAGCGTTTCCGTATAGTCCGGATCGATGCTCACATCGGTGATCAGCGAGGGCTGCGCTGAACGCACCACGCGCCCTAAAACGCCCGTGTCGTCCGAAAAAGTGCTACCCTCTTGGTAGAGGGGCGAATTCTCCGGATAGCCGTAGGAGGCGATCACGCGCAATTCGCCCAGCTCACGGTCGCGCATTAGCAACGCGCCCGCTGTGGCGCCGCTTTTGCGCAGCGCCCAGTCCATCGTGATATCCACCACGCTGCGCAGGTCAAGCGTGCGGTTGAGCGCCTGGTCAATGCGCTGCATGGTGTCCAGCTCTTGGACGCGCAAAGCAAGCTGCTGGTCGGTCATATCAAACAGACGCGCGTTTTCGATAGCGACCGCCGCTTGTCCGGCGAACGTTTGCAACAAGTCCGCGTCCTCCGGAACGAAGATGCCGCCGTCGCTCTTATTCAGGCACTGCAACACCCCGATCGCCCGTCCGCCGACCATCAGCGGCACAGAAAGGATCGTGCCGGTGTGGAAGCCGCCTTCGTCGGCCTCTTCCGCCGCTTCTTGCGCGCGTTCTTCTTCTCCCTCGACAATTTCCCCGTACCAACGAGAATCACGCACCGGGTCGTTGACGATGATCGGGGCGCCGCGCTGAACCGTCGCGCCGGCCAGTCCTGTGCCCGCCGGCAAGCGCTTGCCGACCAGTTCTTCGCCGCCACCGCCTACCACGACGTGAAACTCCAGATCGCCGCTCTCTTCGTCTACCAACAACAAACTACCCGCCTCCGCGCCCAGGATGCGTACCGCGTTTTCGGTGATCCTGTGCAGCAGGCGGTCTACATCGCCCAACTCGGCGGAAAGCTCTCGCGCGATCTCGTT
Source organism: Ardenticatenia bacterium (assembly GCA_026984385.1). Classification (GTDB taxonomy): domain Bacteria; phylum Chloroflexota; class Anaerolineae; order Aggregatilineales; family Aggregatilineaceae; genus JALSSH01. Next base: position 2,666 of record JALSSH010000218.1, read on the forward strand.
GATCGCGGCCAGTTGGCGCGCGCGTTGTTGCGCTTGGTCCAACAATTGCAAGCGGTTGATCGCGCTCACCGCCAGGTTGGCGATGTCCCAGAAAATATCTTGTTGCTCGTCGGTGAAAAATTGCCCTTGTTGGGTGGAGGCAATGATCATCGCGCCGAGCGCGCCCTCGCCCGTGTCCGAAAGCAGCGGCACGCCCATCCAGGCCTTGAGGTGCGTTTGCGAAGGCGGGTTGTGCGGGTCGCGCAAGAGCGACTCGCGCACAAAATCGTCGGTGCGGATGGTTTGCTGAGTGCGCACCACCACGCTGATCAAGTCTCGCCCCATGCGCCAGCGCTGGCCTTCCATCTCGTTAACGCGCTCGTCGCCCTCGCTGTAAAAGACGTAATATAGCTCGTCGAGGTTCGGGTTGCGCAACACGATATAGAAGGCATCCGCGTTGATCACACGCAAGGTTTGGGCGT
>JALSSH010000219.1 GCA_026984385.1 Ardenticatenia bacterium
CACGATGTATGTGACCGAACTCCGTTGTGTTGTGTGCGGGCGCAGCTATGCGCCCGCCGAAGTCCAATACACCTGCCCGCATTGCGGCGAGGTGGGCACGCTGGACGTGCTCTATGACTATCAGGCCTTGGGGCAAGCCGTTTCCCGCGAGGAGATCGCGCGCAGCACCGAGCCTTCGCTTTGGCGCTATCGTCCGCTGCTGCCGTTGGCCGCAGAGGCCGCTGTGCCGCCTTTGGCCGTCGGCTGGACGCCGCTTTATGACACGCCGCGCTTGGCCGAAGACTTGGGCGTAGCGCGCGCTTGGGTCAAGGACGACGGGCGCAACCCGACCGGCTCGCTCAAAGACCGCGCCAGCGCGCTGGTGACCGCGCGGGCGATGGCCGAAGGCATTCAGGTCATCACCACCGCCAGCACCGGCAACGCGGCAGCGGCTTTGGCCGGTTTGACCGCCAGCGTCGGGATGCCGGCGGCGATCTTTGTGCCCGCTACCGCGCCGGAAGCCAAGATCGCCCAGTTGTTGATCTACGGCGCAAAGGTGTTGCTCGTGCAAGGCAACTACGACGCCGCCTTTGAGCTGGCCGTGCAAGCCGCCGAGCGTTACGGATGGTACAACCGCAACACCGGCATGAACCCTTACACGCTGGAGGGGAAGAAAACCGCCGCCTTTGAGATCGCCGAGCAGCTCGGTTGGAACGTGCCGGACGCGGTGGTGGTCAGCGTGGGGGACGGCAACATCATCAGCGGCCTATATAAGGGCTTCTACGACCTGCGCGAGCTGGGCTGGATCGAGCGGATGCCGCGCCTGATCGGGGTGCAAGCCGCAGGCAGCGCCGCGTGCTACCAAGCCTGGAAAGCCGAAGCCGACCCGGCGCAAATGCAGCCGATCAACGCCCAAACGGTGGCCGACAGCATCGCCGCCGACTTGCCGCGCGACCGCGTGAAGGCTGTGCGCGCTGTGCGGGAGACGGGTGGCGCTTTTGTGGCCGTGCCGGATGATGACATCCTGGCGGGCATTCCTCGTTTGGCGCAACTGAGCGGCGTCTTTGCTGAGCCTGCCGCTGCCGCCACCTACGCGGGCGCGCGAACGGCCTTGGCCCAGGGGCACATCCAAGCGGACGAAAGCGTGTTATTGTTGGTGACCGGCAACGGCCTGAAGGATATCAAAAGCGCGATGCGCGTGGCTGGCGCGGGCGTCAGCGTGGCGCCGAACATGGCCGACGTGGAAAAAGCACGCCAGCAACTCGGCTTGCCGTCGTTACGCTAGGCGGCGGCGGGGAAAAGGCGGTCGCGTTTGCCGAGCCAATCGGCTACAATGGGCGTAAACAAGCGTTCTGCCGGAGCGAAGTATGAGCCAAAAACCCGTCATCTCTGTGGTCGCGCCCGTCTACAACGAAGAGGGCAACCTAGAGCTGCTCTACCGGCGCGTCTCTGAGGTGCTGGATAGCACGGGCGAACCCTGGGAGCTGATCTTGGTCAACGACGGCAGCTATGACCGCTCTCCGGAGATCATGCGTGAGCTGCACAAGCGCGACCCGCGCGTGCGCGTGATCCACTTCGCGCGCAACTTCGGGCATCAGAACGCGGTGACGGCGGGCATGGACTACGCGCGTGGGGACGCGGTGGTGTTGATCGATGCCGATCTCCAAGACCCGCCGGAAGTGATCTTGCAATTGCTGGAAAAGTGGCGCGAAGGCTACCAAGTGGTTTACGCTGTGCGCGCAGAGCGCAAAGGTGAGAGCTGGTTTAAGCGCTGGACGGCCAAGCTCTTCTATCGCCTGATCTACCGCATCACCGACGTGAATATCCCGTTGGATACGGGCGACTTTCGCTTGATGGATCGGCAGGTGGTGGACGCGCTGAGCGCCATGCGCGAGCACAACCGCTTCATTCGCGGCATGACAAGCTGGGTCGGCTTTCGCCAAACGGGCGTGCCCTACGTGCGCCAAGAGCGCCACGCCGGGCAGACCAAATACCCACTGCGCAAGATGATCCGCTTTGCCCTGGACGCGATCACCGGCTTTTCGTACTTCCCGCTGCAGATCACGATCTACGCCAGTTTGTTGCTGGCGCTGATCGCCATCCTGGCCGTGCCGGTCGTGGCGGTTTTACGCCTTTCCGGCAGCCAGTTGCAATTTGAGGGGCAGGCCACGACGCTTATCGTGGTGCTGCTGATGAGTTCGTTTCAGTTGTTTTTCTTCTTCATCATGGGGCAATATATCGCCCGCATCTATGATGAAGTCCGTCAGCGGCCTTTGTATGTGGTGGCCGAGGTGTTGGAGGGGTCGGACGAAACTTCAACGCAAGAGACGCCCGCCCCCACCTCAGATGCCGACGCCGACGAAAGGCCGCAGACCACCCCCTAGCGGGCACGGTGGGTTTACCGGTGGGAGGGAGCACGCTGTGACGGACAATACACAGCCTGAAAGTGCCAACGGTTCGCCCGACATAGACCGCGTGCAAGCCTATCGGCGGTTGATGTTGGAATATGAGGCGCTGGACGAGGAAATAGATACCCTGCTGGCGCGCTATAACGGCGCGTCGGAAAATATGCCGGACGAGGCCTACGATCACTACCGTGACCTGGCGCGACGGCGGGATTACGTCTATTACCAAATGAAGGCGCTTGAACGCGAGCTTTTCCCGGACGACGACGCGCTGTAACTGTGTGTGGCGTTGCGGTGAGCTTTTGAGATAGGGCTGTATTGGTATTAGCTTGGCCGGAGACGGTCTCCGGCGCGATGAGACTACGCTAGAAAGGTAGAGAAAGTGGCTGAAGAACGTAAACTGATCACGGGACCGACTTTTGAGGAAATGTTGCACCCGGAGCTGATCGATCCGGAAATCCGCGAACAGGCGCGCCGCGCCAGCGTGGAAGCCCCGCTTGACCCGATCAACCTGTATCGTATCTCCTGGCGAGACTTCGACAACCGCATCCAGCACGTGGTGTTGCCCAAAGAGCTGACCGGTGTGGACACGCCGATCGCGGTGCTGACCAGCACACACTTCCCCACCCGCAGCCATAAGGTGGGCGCCACCTATTCCGTGCTGATCGAAAAAGAGCTTTTCGGCGACGTTGACCCCTGGAAGCACACGCTCATTTGGCCCTCGACGGGCAACTACGGCATC
>JALSSH010000220.1 GCA_026984385.1 Ardenticatenia bacterium
GGGCATGTCGCCCTACGGCGACCCGACCCAGGTGGACAAGGTCAAGAAGCTGATCACGTTGCACGATGACGGCAGCTTCCATCTCAACATGGACTATTTCTCGTTCCACTATTCGGCTACGCACACTTTCAATGACCGCTTCGTAAAGCTCTTCGGCGAGCCGCGCGTACATTCCGAGGAATTTTTCACCGCGCGCAGCGATCCCAGCCGCGCCCACGAAACCGCCGCCGTGCAGCGTAACCAATATTATGCGGACATTGCGCGCAGTATCCAGGTGGTCACCGAAGAAGCGCTGATCAACATGGCAAACGCGCTCCACAAACGCACCGGCGCGCGGCATCTGGTGATGGCGGGCGGCGTGGCGCTCAACAGCGTGGCGAACTACAAAATCCTACAGCAAACCCCCTTTGAGGATATTTACATCCAGCCCGCCGCAGGGGACGACGGCGGAGCGTTGGGAGCGGCTTTGTGGGCCTATCATGTGGTGTTGGGGCAACCGCGCAAGCTGGTTATGCGGCATACCTACTACGGGCAAGCGTACTCGGACGACGAGATCCGCGCTTTTTTGGAACAGGAAGGTATCCCCTACCAATACTTTGAGGATGAGGACGCCTTGCTGGACCGCATGGTGGACGAAATCCTGGAACAGAAGGTGATCGCGCTTTTCCAGGGACGCTATGAGTGGGGGCCGCGCGCGCTGGGCAATCGCAGCATTCTTGCCGACCCGCGCCGCGCGGAAATGAAGGACGTGGTCAACAGCAAGATCAAATTCCGCGAGCCGTTCCGTCCCTTTGCGCCGGTGGTGTTGGCGGAACGCGCCCAAGAATATTTCGAGTATCCGAACGTGGAGCAAGCCTATTTGCCGCGCTTCATGCTGGCGGTTAGCCCCGTAAAGCCCGACAAGCTGGACGTGGCTCAGGCCACCACCCATGAAGGCGGCACAGGGCGCTTGCAAACCATTGACAAGGAAACCAACCCGCGTTATTACGAGATCGTGCGCCGCTTTGGCGAAGCAACCGGCGTGCCGATTCTCATCAACACGTCGTTTAACTTGCGCGGTGAGCCGATCGTAGCCTCGCCTGCCAACGCCTGGTGGACTTTCAGCAACAGCGGGATTGACTGGTTGATGCTGGGGCGTTTTCTGGTGGGTAAAGAGGCGAAAGAGTAGGAGCTAGGCATGAGCGAAAACTCGCAGCAAAAAAAGATGGGCGCGTTGGCGGGGTTGCGCGCGCGCTTCGGTATTCTGGGCGAACTTTTCGCCTTTCTCTGGGCCGCCAAGATGTGGTGGTTGATTCCGATGGTCGTTGCGTTGATCGTTTTCGCGCTGGTCATTGTGCTCGGCTCGTCGAGCGGCGTTGGCCCGCTCATCTATACTTTGTGGTGAGGGGGAGCTGTGGAACACTGGTTAATTGCGGTGGCGATTGGCGTCGCGTTTGGCGTGGTGCTGGGCCTCAAAATTGCTCGGGACTCCAACGCCAAACTGGCCGTGCAGGGTGGCGCGCTGGCACAGCTTTTCCATTATCTTGCCAGCGCTTCGTTGAGCGCACTTTTGCCCTACATCATTGCGGGGGTGGTGGTAGGGTTGTCGTTTCTGGCGCTGGTCGGGACGGCAGTGGGCTTTGTGGCGTTGACAGGGCTATTTTTGTTGCTCTACGCCGCTTTTGAGAGGCGCACACAAGCACCCTCCGCGCAGTGAACAGATCACCAGGGGTAAACACATGGTGTGGCGAGCAGCGCGCGATAGGTCGCTGCTCGCCTTTTTTATGTGCTGTCCACAATTTTCCCCCAATCGCATCTTGGCAACCATAGAGGCTTCATATATACAAACGGAAGAGAAAATTAGGACAAAAGTCGGCTTGGTATGGAAGTACGCTTATTCTATACTGGATATACTATTGAAGCTTTGCCCGACTCGTGGCGTATTGCCCGCATGGAGAGCATCCATTGGCTGATTTGCACTCTTCCTCAAACTCGCCCGATCCGTTGTTGCGTTGGCGGGATGAATTCCCCATTTTGAGCCAAACGACGTATTTGGTCAGCAACTCGCTGGGAGCGATGCCACGCGCCGTTTACGACAGTCTGCGCGAATACGCGGATACCTGGGCGACACGTGGCGTGCGAGCTTGGGGCGAGGGCTGGTGGGATATGAACGTCCAAGTAGGCAACCGGATCGCCGCGATTATCGGCGCGCCCCCTAACACCGTTTCCATGCACCAAAACGTCACGCTCGCGTTGGGCATTCTTCTTTCCGCGTTGGACTATGAGGGGCCGCGTAACAAAGTGGTGATCGAGGCGGGCATTTTCCCTTCGGTCTACTATCTTCTTCGTGGGATGCTTCCGCCGCATGTGGAGCTGCACATGGTCCCCAGCCGAGACGGCGGCTTGAGCGTGTCGGAAGAAGACATCGTGGCGGCTATAGACGAGCGAACCTTGTTTGTCTTGGTCAGCCATGTGCTTTTCCGCACTGCCACCATCCTCCATCTACCGCCGATCATCGAGCGCGCGCACCAAGTGGGCGCACTGGCGATCGTGGACGGCTACCATGCGGCGGGCATTTTTCCCTTTGACGTGCAAGCGTTGGATGTGGATTTTTATTTGGCGGGCGTGCTAAAGTGGATGTGCGGGGGGCCGGGCGGCGTGTTTTTGTATGCACGCTCGGATCATCTAAAAACGCTCCAACCCCGCCTGACCGGCTGGATGGCCCACCAACGCCCCTTTGCTTTTGAAGTAGACGAAGTGGAATGGCGCGAGGACGCTTTCCGTTTCCTCAACGGCACACCGGCCATCGCCAGTCTTTACGCCAACCGCCCGGGGGTTGCGATCATTGAGCAAGTGGGCGTGGAAAATATCCGTCAGAAGTCTATGCGCCAAACGGCGCTGCTGATCGAGTTGGCCGACGCTGCGGGCTTTGAGGTGAACACACTGCGCGATCCGGCGCGACGGGGTGGGACGGTCACCATCAACCCACCTCACGCTTACGAGGTGTCGCGCGAGTTGTTGGCGCGCAACATCATCATTGACTATCGTCCCCAAGCCGGCATTCGGGTTTCACCGCATTTTTATAACACGGACGACGAGGTGCGCCTGGCTGTGGAGACCATGCAAGAAATTCTGGAAAGCGGGGC
>JALSSH010000221.1 GCA_026984385.1 Ardenticatenia bacterium
ACGTTGAGCGCGGCAGCGTCGGCGGTCAGCGGCGCGTTTTGGACGCTATCGCCGCTGGTAGGCCAAGCCTCCTCCCAGAAGGGATGAAAGCCCCAAATGCCTTGCACGGCCAGCGCGTCGGTGGGGGCGCCGCTGTGGGTGAAGACCGCCTGCCCGCGATCCAGCACCAGGCGCGAGGCGACTCTGCCGGCAGGTTGCGCGTGCACCGCCGCCAACGGGATCGGCTGGCCGTCGCCGTTGGTGAGCGCTTGCAGCTCCAACAGATCGTCGTCCAGCAGCAAAACGTCCGCACGCTGCACGGTGTAGGTGCGCGTTTGATGGCGCGGATAAAAGCGGCGGGCGGCGTAACCCTCGATCAAACGAGAGGCCGCGCGCAACAGCTCCAGCAGCAGATCGTCGTCGGCGGTTTGCGCGGTGTTCAACGCCAGATAGCGACGCAAATCGGCCAGGGTCGCATAGAGATTCATCATGTTTTCCTTTCGACTACTTGCTCCCTAATTTGTTGGGCTACGAAAATATGAAAAAGAGATGAATAACTTTTGTTTAGCAGCTATCAGCCCACGCATAAATTTGCTTACGGCGACAAGAACTAGGTAAAATTAGCTACACGCGCCCCCCTAGAGCTTCACTCCCCGTTTGAGAGCGGTTATGCTATAGTTTTAATGAGAGGCGCACTTGCGGGGAACGCTTCAAAGTGTGCCCACCTCGGAAAACCGCGCAGCCGAAGACTGCGTAACCCGTGAAGCCGCTCCGACGGGCAGTTGACTGAAGACAACAGAAAAGGACCGCGTCCGCGATGTCTGATAACAATCCACCTCAAGCCTATACACACAAAGGGCGACTTATTTGTCCGACGTGTGGAAAACCGCTCTCCCTAACCGCTGAATATTGCCCGACGTGCGGCAGCCCTGTATCTTCTTCCGATGACACACAAGATACCCTTCTCATTTTCCCGACTGCTCCGCTCAACCGTAAACCCCTCGTGCCCCCACCTTTGCACCACAGCGGAGAAAAACGCACGGTCAAATCGCACGTTATCTTGCAGGTGTTGCCCTCCGGCACGTGCTTGACGCTGGACGTGCGCGAGCCGCAAACCCTGGGGCGCAGCAGCACTCAGGCGAAGAACGTGGTTGACCTGAGCGAATTCAACGCGCTGGAACACGGGGTTTCGCGCCGCCATTGCAAATTGGAGCTGAGCGACGATCAATTGCAGGTCACGGATTTGGGCAGCTCCAACGGCACATATCTCAACAACAAACTGCTTGTGCCGCACCAACGTTACGTTGTGCTACACGGCGACCGCTTGATTTTGGGGACGTTGCATCTGATGGTGGAATATCTGGCGCTGAGCGACGACCGCCCCACCGACCCCAAGTAACCCTCCAAACTCGGGCGGAGGGGGCGAGAGCTTCGCGCCCCCGCGCCCTCCACAAAAGTCGCTCAGCTCGGCCCCAACGTTAGACGGTGATGTTATAGAGCGCGCTGGCGACCTCGCTATCAAACGGGGCGAAGGCCAAACGCACCGTCACCACCATCTGATAGGCGTCGTAGTACGGCAGATAGTCCATCGTGGCCGCCACGCGCCGCCGATAGCCCACGATCCAGCCCGGGCGATAGACGCAAAGCGCTTGCCCCTGCGTGTTGCCGCTGGCGTCCGCCTTGCCGTCGGCCTGGGTCAACGGCATCTCCGCGCTGACCAGCACCGGCACGCCGTCCACTTTGGCGATCTCGCCGGTGAGCACGGTGGCGTGCGGCCCGTACTTGTCCACCGTCGCCACTTCGGCCAAGCTCAACAGCTTGGCGTAAGTGCTGCTATCCACGATCCAAGCGCATTGGTGCGGCTTGAGCGCGTAGCGCGGCGGCATCAAAAAGCGCGTGGAACGCATCAGCGCAACGGTCGGCGCGCCGCCCGCATCTTGTGCGTTGGCGGGGTTGGTGACCAGCGGCAACTTGCGCAACCCGTCAAAGGCCAAATATTTGGCGGTGGCGGGTGGGGCCGCGTCGTCGCTGTTGATGTTGCCGGTGGCGGCGGTGGTGGTGTCGCCGTTGAGCAAGACGTGGTCAATCGCCTCGGTCATCGCGCGGAGCGCCTGCTCGCGGTAAAGCGGGATCAGCGGCAGCGCGGTATCTTCGGTCAGCTCTGCCGAAAAGCCCACGCGCAAAGCCAGCTTTTTGGCCGCAAGCGTCACCTTGCCGCTGCCGATGCGGCTGTCGGGGATCGGGTTGGTGGCGCCCAACGTCAAATCGTCCTCGTCCTGCGTTTCCGGCACGTAGTAGACCGTCGGGTCCGTGCCGGAAATGGGCAGCTCGAACGGGTTGGACGGCATCTCGATCACGCGGAAAAGCGGCAGGATCACGTTTTCGGCGCGCGCCTTGCGCCACAGCTCGGTTGACCACACGTCCGGCACCCACTCCGAGCCGTAACCGGCGTTGCCGGTGTGCATCAGCTCGTCGGCCTTGACGGGCAACGCGCGCACCGCGCCCGCGTCCAACGCGCCTTGTTCCACCGCGCGATAGGCCTTGTAGGCCAGCTCGCGCATAAAGGCAGCGGTCGGCGTCCATTGGCCGGTGCGGCTGAGCCAGGTGTGCATGAAGGCCATGTCCACCGCGTCCAGGTCGGCGTACTTGCTGTTGACCTCGATATGCGGCGGGCGGGCGGCGTTTTGCGCCACCGGCAAACGTTTGATGCCCGTTTCGGCTTGCGGTCGGTCGGTATAGGTTTTGTTGCTCATCGTCCCTCCATCCCCATCTTTTTCACGGTGGGCGCGCGGCGGCTGCAAACGCTCGGTCGGCAGGCCGAGCGCCTCAAAAGCGGCTTTGACCGTCACGGCGTCGGTGAAGCGCGGTTCGGCGGGCGTGGGCGTCAGACTGCCTTCGACCACCGGCCAGCGCACGATCTGCCCGTCGGCGGCCACTTCCACCAGGTGGGGCAAACTGCCGCTGCTCCACGCCAAGACGCCCCGCTCGACCAGTTCCAGCACGGCGCGCGCCCACTCGTTGCGCAAATCAAGCTGCGCTTCCACCCAAAGCCCGGTGCTGTCCGGCTGCATGGCCTCGATCTGGCCGATCATCACCGGCCCGAGCGCCTCGTCCAGGCCGTGATGGTAAAGCACCGG
>JALSSH010000222.1 GCA_026984385.1 Ardenticatenia bacterium
GAGACGATCCCCTTCTACACTTTCGGCGACCTGAGCGGCCCCTATGCGCCGATCACGCAGCCGCTTTCGGCGGGCTTCACGGACGCTATCGCCTATTTCAACGCCAACGGCGGCATCTGCGGCGCGACCATCGAGCTGGTTTCTGACGACACCGGCGGCGACCAGGAAGTGACCCAGTCGCTTTACGAGCGTTACAGCACGGCTGACCCCAAGCCGCTGCAAATCCTCATGTACAGCTCGGCGGACGCGGAGCTTTTGCGTGCGCAAGCCGCCGAGGACGAGATCACGATTGCGTTGTTCTCCGGCTCGACCGCCGGTCTGTACGGTGAAAATGCCGACGAGCCGGGCTGGGTCTTCGCGGCGATCCCGCTTTACACGGACCAATTCGGCGCGTTTTGCGAGTGGGTGGCGGCCAACTGGGACGACCTTGGCATCGAGGGTGAGCCGGCCATCGGGCATCTGAGCTGGGAAGGCTCGTTCGGGCGCGCTACCGAGACGCCGGAAACCACCGCCTATTGCGAGTCTTTGGGCGTGAAGGTGGTGGGCGGCGAATACTTCCTGCCGACCACGACCGACGTCACCGCGCAGATCCAAACGTTGGTGGACGAAAAAGGCGCGAACATCCTCTTCACGACCTCGTTGGGCACAGGCCCGGCGCTGATCGCGGCGGACTTGGTGAACTTGGGCAAGGAAGACGATGTACTGCTCGCGGGCGTGAACTGGGTCTTGGATACGTCCGTCGGCCTTTTGGGGCAACAGACCTTCGGCGCGGACGGAATGCCTTCCACCGACGGGATCGTCGGCGTGTTACCGTATATGTGGTGGGACGAGGATCACCCGGGCACGGCGTTGGTGCAAGAGCAATTCACCGCCAACGACCGCAACCCGCTTTACCGCAACATCGCCTACTTGGCGGGCTTCATCGCCATTGACCAGTACATCGAGGCGGTGATCCGCACGGTGAACCGCGTGGGCTATGAGAACTTGGACGGCGCGAGCTACTACGAGACGCTCAACGACTTTGAGTACGACGCGCTGGGCGGGGTGTTGCACTATCGCTTCACGCCGGAGCTGCGCGCCCAAACCCAGACGCGCATCGGCACGCTCACGTATCTGAAGGACGAGAGCGGTCAGCCGGTGGTGATCGAGGTGAACGGCAACCCGATGATGGTGCCGATCATTGTGCCGATCACCGAGGAGTGGGTACAAGCGCCGGACTTGCGTCCGGGCGGCGCGGACGTGCCGCAATAGATCGCGTGTTTTTGGCGCGTGTGAGCTAGGGGGCGGGGCGACCTTGCGCCGCGCGAAAAGCTGCGCGGCACGGCGCCCGCCCCGCTGCGGCGCGCACGTCGCCCGCCGACCTCGCCACTTCGCGGCGGGTCGGCGACCTCGCGCGCGCCGCCCTTTGTGCACGTTCGCCGCTTGGGGGCAACTGAGGGGACGCTATGCTGCAAATCAACAATATTGAGGTGATTTACAACAAAGTGATTTTGGTTTTGCGCGGCGTTTCGCTGGAAGTGCCGCCGGGGAAGATCGTCGCCTTGCTGGGGCCGAACGGGGCGGGCAAGTCCACCACGCTCAAGGCGGTGAGCGGCCTGCTGCGCAGCGAGCTGGGCGAGGTGACGCGGGGCAGCATTTTGTGGGAAGGTCACCCGATCCACCAGTGCGCCGCTGAGGAGATCGTGCGAAAGGGCGTTGTGCAGGTGATCGAAGGTCGCCCGCTTTTCCGCCATCTGACCGTTGAGGAAAATTTGCTGGCCGGCGCGATGGGGTATGAGGGCGACGGGCGGCGGATCAAGGACGATTTGGAGCGGGTGTATACGTATTTCCCGCGCCTGAAGGATTTGCGCAAGCGCACCAGCGGCTATTTGAGCGGCGGCGAGGGGCAAATGTTGGTGATCGGGCGGGCGCTGATGGCGCGTCCGCGCTTGTTGATGCTTGACGAGCCGTCGTTGGGGTTAGCGCCGCTGTTGGTGCAAGAGATTTTGGAGATCGTGCGCGAGATCAACGAGCAGGAAGGCGTCTCGATTTTGCTGGTGGAGCAAAACGTGCGGGCGGCGTTGGCGCTGGTGGACTACGGCTATGTGATGGAAAACGGGCGCATTGTGTTAGACGGGCCGGCGGACCAGTTGGCGGCCAACGAGGACATCAAGGAATTTTACTTGGGCTTGACCCAGCTCGGCGAGCGCAAAAGTTACCGCGATGTGAAGCACTACAAGCGCCGCAAGCGCTGGTTGGGGTGAATAAGGAGCACCTATGACCACACAAGACGAACGGATCGCCGCGATAGTGGCGCACGCTTACGAGCACGCGCCAGCCTTCCGCCAACTGATGGAAGAAGCCGCCTTGCAGCCCGCCGATGTGCACAGCTTTGAGGCGCTGGCCCGTGTGCCCATCACTACCAAAGATGCCCTCGTCCGGATGCAGCAGCAGTCGCCCCCGTTCGGCGGCTGGCTGGCTGTGCCGATGCACGAGCTGCGCCGCGTTTACGTTTCGCCCGGGCCGCTCTATGACCCACACGGGCGCGCCGACGACGACGTGATCGCCGCCGCCGTGCAAGCCTTCCAAGCGGGCGGGCTGCGTGCCGAGGACGTGGTCGTCAACGCTTTTATGTACCACATGGTGCCCGCCGGTTTGTGGATTGACGAGGCGTTAGAACGCTTGGGCGCCACCGTGATCCCGCTGGGGCCGGGCAACACCGAGCTGCAAATTAAGGTCATGCGCGACCTGGGCGCGACGGCTTACGTGGGCACGCCCAGCTTCTTGGCCGTGATCTACGACAAGGCGGCGGAGCTGGGCTTGGCGGCAGACGCGCTGCCCTTGCGCAAAGCCTACTTCACCGCCGAGCCGTACCCCCCCAGCTTGCGCGCGCGCTTTGAGGGCGAGTGCGGCTTGCAAACCGCCCAGGCTTACGGCACGGCGGATTTGGGCTTGGTGGCCTACGAGCAAGCCGCCACCGAGGGCATGGTCGTTGCGGATAAGCTGGTGGTGGAGATCGCCGACCCGCAAAGCGGCGAACGCTTGCCCTTTGGTGAGGTCGGCGAGGTGGTGGTAACCACTTTCAACCGCGCCTATCCCCTGATCCGCTTCGGCACGGGCGACCTGGGCGGGAG
>JALSSH010000223.1 GCA_026984385.1 Ardenticatenia bacterium
TAGGGAGCGGAATGGTCGCGGTAGCCTGCAATTGCGGGATGGGGGTAGGCCAGGCCGCCCCGGGCGGCGCGGCAGCTTGCCCTTCAGCGTTGCCGAAATCCTGGCTCAACGTCGGTTGAGCGGTCACAACCAGCACCTGCGGCGTTTGGTCGCCGAGTGTGGCCGGTTGGGAAAGCGACATCGCCGCAAGAAGGATGCCGAACGCCAGCGCCCCCACCACGCCCACCATCACCACCAACGACCACCAGGGCAAGTACAAGCCGCTTTCGCTCGGCGGCGTAGCGCGGCGGCGTGCTCGGCGCACAGGCGCAACCGCAGGCGGTGGGTAGGCAACCGACGGAGGTACGGGTGGCGGCGTGGCAGCGGCCAGCGGCGCGGTGCGTCGCTTGCGTCGCGCAGCGGCACGTTGCCGCGCGCGCCCGCCGGTGCGCGCAGGTGTAGCGGCGCTCGGAGGCGTCGGCGGCAGCTCGGAGGTGGCGCGGGTGTGGTCGGTCGGTTGCGTTTCGTCCGCCGAGAGACCGCCCGCCGAAGTCGGTTGCGGCTGATTGGGCTGTGGAGGAACGTCGCTCATAATCCCTCGTCCTGGGAAAGAATCCACCCTCGCGCCCAGTATAACATACCTGCCTACACCTCGCGTTTGCGGTAAAATAATCAGCGGAAGGAAAACATATTGCCGTCAGGAAAAATCATGCCACGGAAAAAACACCCACCCGCACCGATCTACCAGCTCAAAATTACGTTGAGCGACAGCAAACCACCTATATGGCGACGTGTGCTTGTCTCCGGCCATACTACACTGTCTACGCTGCACAGAATCATCCAAATGGTGATGGGCTGGAACGATTATCATTTGCACGAGTTCGAGATCGCAGGTCAGCGCTATACCGACCCCATGGTGGACATCGAAGGGGACAAAAACGAAGCCTTCGTTCGTCTCAAGCAGCTTATTCCCCACGAAAAAACGAAGTTCCGCTATATCTACGACTTCGGAGACGGGTGGCTCCATGAAATCTTGGTTGAAAAAATCTTGCCGCCCGACCCCGAAAAAGAGCGTAAGTTACCGCTCTGCCTCAAAGGTAAGCGCGCCTGCCCGCCGGAAGACGTAGGGGGCATTAACGGATACTACGACTTTCTCGAAGCGATCCAAGACCCCAACCATCCCGACCATAAACACTTGTCAAATTGGATCGAAGCAGTCGAGCATGTCAAGTCCGAAGAGGAAGAAAACGAAGACATCTCGGAGCAAAACCCAGAAACACCGTTATTTGACCCCGAATATTTCAATTTGGAAGAAGCCAACAACGTTTTGGCAGAGCTGCGACCCCGCCGCTAAATTTGACGCCCGTCGCCGCTTGTCGTAGCCTTTCACGGTAAGCCCACCACAGGGAGAGGGAGCGTGCCCACTTACGAGTACGTCGGCAATTTGCACGTGCACACCTACTACTCGGACGGCGAAGCCTATCACGCCGAGGTCGCCGAGGCCGCCTTGCTCGCCGGGCTGGATTTCGTCGTCTTCACCGACCACAACGTGCGGTTGGAAGGGGTCGAAGGTTACTACGGCGACGAGGAGCGTGGCTATGTGCTGTTGCTTTGCGGCGAAGAAGTCCACGACCGTACCCGTCTCCCGCAATGTAACCACCTGCTGGCCTTCGGCGTGGCCGAAGAACTCGCGCCACACGCCCACAGCCTCAGCGGCCTGGTGGAAACCATCCAACGGGCGGGCGGGCTGAGCTTCATCGCCCACCCGGACGACCACGCCGTGCCCTGGCTCGGCGAAAGCGCGATCCCCTGGGCCGACCGCTACGTGCGCGGCTTTACGGGGCTGGAAGTGTGGAACTTCATGTCGCGCTTCAAAGACTATTTGCCACGCCTCCGCGAAGCGTTCCGCAACGTCTTCACGCCGGAAGAAGCCATGACCGCCCCCCCCACAGAAACGCTCGAACTGTGGGACGCGCTGTTGGCCGAAGGGCAGCGCGTGGTCGGCATCGGCGGGGCGGACGCACACGGCACGCGAGTTCGCTACGGCCCGCTGACGCGCACCGTCTTCCCCTACGACTTCCTCTTCAGCGCCATAAACACCCACATCCTCACCCCCACCCCGCTGATCGGCGAAGTGGAACACGACCGCGCCCAGCTCTACGGCGCGCTCAAAGCCGGACGCGCCTTCATCGGCTACGACATCCCGGGCGACACGCGCGGCTTTCGCTTCACCGCCCAAGGGCAAAACAGCGCCGCCATCATGGGGGAGGCCATCCGCTTAGGGCACGGCGTCACCTTGCAAGCGCTCGCGCCCGGGCGCGGACGCATCCGCATCGTTCGGCACGGCGAAGTGGTCGCCGAAGAGCGCAAAGTCGAAAACTTAACCTACGTCGCCCGCCAACCCGGAGCCTATCGTGTGGAAGTGTGGCGCGACTATCACGGCCTCGAACGCGCTTGGATTCTCAGCAACCCGATCTACGTCGAGCCTGGGGCCATCGCCACTCGGCCCGCCAACGAAACGCCCTAGCCCCGCACACGGCGG
>JALSSH010000224.1 GCA_026984385.1 Ardenticatenia bacterium
CGCCAGGCGGCGCGCGCGAGGTCAACGCGCCGCCCTCACCCCCCAACCCTCTTCCCAGGGCAAGGGAAACTGTGCGGCGGCGAGGTCGCCTCGAAAAAGCGCCCCAAACTGCGCTCGTCCACCGGTCGCCGCCGTGCTATAATCCGAACACCCGTTCTTGCACAAAAGGAAATGCCATGCCATCCTTCGAGCTGGTTTCAGACTATCAACCCACCGGCGACCAACCCCAAGCCATCGCCCAATTGGTCGCGGGGTTGCAAAAAGGGCTGCGCTACCAAACGTTGCTCGGCGCAACGGGCACCGGCAAGACCTATACCATCGCCAACGTCATCGCCCAAGTGCAGCGCCCCACCCTGATCTTGGCGCACAACAAGACGCTGGCCGCTCAACTCTACGCCGAGTTCAAAGAGTTCTTCCCACACAACGCCGTCGAATATTTCGTCAGCTACTACGACTACTATCAGCCCGAGGCTTACGTCCCTCAACACGACCTTTACATCGAGAAAGAAACCCAGATCAACGAGGACATAGACCGCCTGCGCCTTTCCGCCACAGCCTCTGTGCTCACCCGTCGGGACGTGCTGGTCGTGGCCTCGGTTTCTTGCATCTACGGCATCGGCAATCCGGTAACCTGGCGCCAGTCGGTCGTCGAATTGATGCGCGGTCAGGAATATCGCCGCGACACCATCCTCCGCCAACTCGTGCGCATCCAATATGCCCGCAACGACCTGGAACTGCGCCCGGGTACGTTTCGCGTGCGCGGCGACACGCTCGAAATCATGCCCGCCTACAGTCAAAACGCCTATCGCGTGGAGCTGTGGGGCGACGAGGTGGAAAGCCTGTTGGAATTCAACCCGCTCACCGGCGAAGCGCTTAACGCCCATGAGCACATCCTGATCTTCCCCGCCAAGCACTTCATCACCGACAGCGAGCAGATGGAAAAGGCCTTGCGCGATATCGAACGAGAACTTGAAGAACGCCTAGCCGAGCTGCAAAAAGCAGGGCGCTTGTTAGAAGCGCAACGTTTGGAACAACGCACCCGCTACGACCTGGAGATGCTGCGCGAAGTGGGCTACGTGAGCGGCGTGGAAAATTACTCCCGTCACCTTGACCAGCGTCCTCCGGGCAGTCCACCCTCCACCTTATTGGACTATTTTCCGGAAGACTTTTTGCTGGTGGTGGACGAATCTCATATGACGCTTCCCCAAGTGCGCGGCATGTACGGCGGCGACCGTTCGCGCAAGGGCACATTGGTTGAATACGGCTTTCGGTTGCCCAGCGCATTGGACAACCGTCCCTTGAGCTTTGAGGAATTTGAAGCGCGCGTCGGCCAAGCGGTCTTTATGAGCGCTACGCCCGGTCCGTATGAAAAAGAGCACAGCCAGCAGGTGGTGCAACAGGTCATCCGCCCCACCGGCGTCCTAGACCCCACAATAGATGTGCGCCCGACAGCGGGGCAGGTAGACGATCTGCTCGCGGAAGTCACGCACCGTGTTGAACGCGGCCAGCGCGTGCTCGTCACCACGCTCACCAAACGCATGGCCGAAGACCTGGCCGACTACTTGCTGGAAACGGGCATCCGCGTTCACTATCTGCACTCGGAAATAGACACCATCGAGCGCGTGGAAATCCTGCGCGATCTGCGTTTGGGCGTCTACGACGTGGTGGTCGGCATCAATCTTCTGCGCGAAGGACTGGACCTGCCGGAAGTGTCGCTGGTTGCCATCCTGGACGCGGACAAGCAAGGTTTCTTGCGCTCCACATCCGCCCTGATCCAAACCATCGGGCGCGCCGCACGGCACATCGAGGGCCACGTGATCATGTACGCGGACAAAGTCACAGACGCTATGCGCGAGGCTATCGAGGAGACCGAACGCCGCCGCCGCATTCAACAAGCCTACAACGAAGAACACGGCATCCAACCGGCCAGCATTGTGAAGGAAATCCGCGACTTGACCGAGCGCGTGCAACAGTTCGCCGCGGCCAAAGCCGCTCCCCAAGCCGCTGCCCTTTCCCCCGCCGAAATGCCTACCGACGCACTGCGCAAGCTCATCGAAACGGTCGAGGCCGAGATGCGCGCCGCCGCCAAAGCGTTGGAGTTCGAAAAAGCGGCCATGTTGCGCGACCAAATGATGGAACTCAAGCAAATTTTGGCGCTGCGCCAAGCCGAAGACCGCGACCTCAGCATCGAGATGGTCGCCGAAAGCCGCCGCAGCGGACGAAAACGGCGCTAAAAGCGGCACAAACTCACCATTACACCTCGGGGAAAATTTTGCCTATAATATAGGTACTTCTGCGAGCCACTCGCAAAACATCGGAATATTCTTAAGGAAAACACGATGGCGATCACACGCGAACAGCGCGAGCAGATCGAATATCAGATTCTCGCGCCCTATGCGCTTAAAAGCGCGGAAAGCAAAGGCCGCGCCTATCCGGACGAGGAAGACCCCTTCCGCACAGCTTTTCAGCGCGACCGTGACCGCATTTTGCACACCACCGCTTTTCGGCGTTTGGAATACAAAACGCAGGTCTTCGTCAACTACGAAGGGGACTACTATCGCACGCGGCTCACCCACACGCTGGAAGTGGCACAGATCGGGCGCAGCTTGGCGCGCGCGTTGGGGGCTAATGAGGATTTGGTCGAGGCGATCTGCTTGGTACACGATATCGGCCACCCGCCTTTTGGTCATTCCGGCGAACAGGTGTTGGACGCGCTGATGGCCGATGAAGGCGGCTTTGACCACAATAAACAGGCGCTGCGCATTGTCACCAAGCTGGAGTCCCGCTATCCGAATTGGCGCGGGTTAAACTTGACCTACGAACTGCGCGAAGGCATTGTCAAACACGAGAGCGAGTACGACCTCAGCGACTCTCAGGCCGCAGGCTTCGACCCGAAGTTGCGCGCCAGCTTGGAGGCGCAAATCGCTAACGTGGCCGACGAGCTGGCCTATAATGCGCACGATCTGGACGACGGGCTGCGCGCAGGGCTGCTCGTGCCCGACCAGTTGGAAAAACTGCGAATCTGGCAGATGCTGCGCGAAAGCATCGGCTGGCACGACCGCCACCTGACCGAACAAATCCGCCATCGCCTGATCCGTCGCATGATCGGGATCGAGATCGACGACGTGATCACCCACACCAGCGCCACGCTAGAGCACGACGCCCCCCTTACTCCAGAAGCATTGCAACGTTTGCCGCATAACGTCGTGGGACATTCGGAAGAGACAGAGGCGCTCAACCGCGAGCTAAAAGACTTTCTCTTTGAGGCGATGTATAAACACTTCCGCATTGTGCGTATGGCGGAAAAAGCAGAGCGCGTGATCACGCAAATCTTTGAAAGCTACGTTGCAGAGCCGGCTCAATTGCCGCCTTCGGTGCAATTGGCCGCCGAAGAACGCGGGTTGCGTCGCGCCGTCACCGACTATATCGCCGGTATGACCGACCGCTACGCCCTCAACGAGTGGCAGCGGCTTTTTGACCCCTTCACCCGCACATAACCACCCATCACCACCTTATACCCTATCTAAAGGTTCAATCACACGAGTGAGAGAGTTTGCCGTATGACCGATGCACAGTATTTGACCGCACAAGGCGCGGAAAAATTGCGCCAAGAGTTGGACGAACTGATCAACGTCAAACGTCCGGCCCTCGCCGCGCAGCTCAAAGAAGCTATCAGCCAGGGCGATCTATCCGAAAACGCAGACTACATAGACGCCAAGGAGCAACAAGCCTTCTTAGAGGGCCGCATCCAATATCTGGAAAACCTGCTCCGCAACGCCATCATCATCGAAGACCGCGACGAAGCCGGCCCCTCGGTCGTGCGGGTCGGAAGTGAGGTGACGATCTTGGGCGAAGGCGAAACCGAAGAAGAGACTTATCGCATCGTGGGGGCAGCAGAAGCCAACCCACGCAACGGTAAGATTTCCAACGAAAGCCCGATGGGGTCGGCGTTGCTGGGAAAGCACGAGGGGGATGTCGTGAGCGTGCAAACCCCGGGTGGCGAATGGAAAGTGACGATCAAGCGCATTCGCTGAAAGCACTCTGACCGCAAAAAGAGCCTACCCGTCGGCAGGCTCTTTTTCTCTATTTCGGCACAAGACCCCGCGAACGCCTGTCGCGTCTAATAGTTCAAAAGCTCCGCCGTGTCGCCGAAAGCGTCCGGGGGCGGTGTGGTTTCGCTTGCACCGCTGCCTTCCTTCGGCCAAGCGGCGATCTCCACGCTCAAGCGCTCAAAATAGCTATTCGGAGCAGGGCCACCCTCGCCGTATTTCAAGTCCACAATCTTCACACGAAGCCGCAGCGTTTGCGTTTCCAGCTCAACAACGCCGCCGGGGGTTGCCAACACCAGTTCGCCTTTGGAGGCAAGCTTGCTGCGCAAAGCCTCGTCGTGATAGGCATACTCCGACATCAAAACTTTGGTTACGGTCGTGATGTCGTTTTTGTCAAAAAGCCATACCTCGGTGGCCGTAACCTTCTTCGGCTCGCCCACTCCAACGGTTTCAGAGATGCCAGACCCACATTCGCCTAAGAACTCGCCGGCCTCGGTCTCAATACTAAACGAATCGTCGTAAAGATCGCTCCCGTAGGTGTAAACCGATTGGCGCACAACCAACGGGGCCACTTCGCCGAGAGAAGCAAAGTCCGTTTCTTGGGATTCGGCAAAGTGACGCGCCTCGGTTCGCGCGGCGGTTGAGCCAACCGTCGCCGTGCCAAGCGTTGCGGCTTTCGGCTTAGCCCATTTGCCGATAGGCACAGCCCAATAAAAGGTGAACAGCAACGCCAAAAGAATGCCGATGATGGCTACGGCCAACACGAACAAAATCGGTCCCAGGACACCGCTCAGCACCCCCCCGCTCACCTTGTCCGCCTGTTTGGCCGCCGCCGCTTGGCTCTCTTCGGCAAGAGGAAGCAAGGCTTGCAAACGTGCGGCAAGGGTGGGGTCGGTAGCTTGATTTTCCGCGATGAGCTGTTGGATCATATCCGGCGTGATGCCGCCCGAGACGATCTTACGTTGGGCTTCGGCGCGGTCACTGGTCACGGCGTACTCCACCGCCGTCATCTTGATCCACTGGTCCTTGTAGCCGTCAGCCAAATGCACCGGCTCGGCGTCCCGAAATTGCACCGGTGCGAACTGGTACGCCCAAATCAGGCCGAGGATCAGCCCCAGGAGCACCAACCCCAAACGGGCCAACGCAGGCGCGAGCGAACTTAAGACGGCTTTCCCAATAATGTTGAACTGTCCAACCAGGCGATTGATCATAGGGTCTAGCCTTTCCTTCCAAGCGGCCACATAGCCGTGAAAGCCACGAGCTGATTTCGTTCTTCCGCATTGTACATGAACAGCACCGCCAGGACAAATCCGCTGGCCCATGCCTCCGCCGCTCTAAACACCGCGCAGCACACACTCTGAGCCTTGCTAAGTATTCGGGCGGGCGGTAAGATGTGACACGGGAAACAATTTGCGCGAAGGATGAAAAAAATGAGCCTGTGGAAACGCCTTCCTATTGTTATCGGGGCGGTCGGCTACACGATGTTTTTGCGTCCGCAAATGCTCAAGTGGGGCACACGCCTGGGCGAATCCCAACGGCTTTTGCCCGGCGACGAGCTGATCCCCAAGCCCAACTTTCAGATGACCCACGCGCTCAACGTTGACGCGCCTCCGGAAGCCGTTTGGCCCTGGATCGCACAGATGGGGCGCGAACGCACCGGCTATTACGCGCTGGACCTTTTCACAAATCGGGGCATCCCCAGCGCCACTTTCATCCGCCAAGACATCCCCGCGCCAGAAGTGGGTCAAGAGATGGATGGCGGGCTGCGCGTGTTGGCCGTTGAGCCAAACCGCCAACTGATCTTCGGCGGCTTCAGCTTGCGCCGACTGGGTGGCGTGGTGCAAGACGTGACCACGCTCCACCTGCTGGAGCGCCGCCGCGACGGCAGCACACGCCTACTCGTGCGCCGCCGCGCGCTCAGCTATGGGCTGGTGGGCACACTTTTCAACAAGCTGGACGAACCCGTCTACTTCGCGTTTTCTATGCAGCAGCTCAAGCGGCTCAAGACTTTGGCCGAGAGCGGCAACCATTTGCACACCGCCAGCCAGGAACAAACGACCCAACACGCCCACAGATGAAACCTCCTCGCCGCTTCTGCGTATTGGCTATTAGAACGCTCGAAGAACAGCAGGAGAGGGAGTATGGGCACAACACCAAAACGCTTATACCGCTCCACACAAAACCGCATGTTCGCGGGAGTGTGTGGCGGGATCGCGGAATATTTGGACGTAGACCCGACCCTGGTACGGTTGGCTTTTGTGGCGCTCTCATTGATGGGCGGGCCGGGCATCCCGCTTTACATCATCCTGATGCTGATCGCGCCGGAAGCGCCAAACGAGGAAGCCGCCCCAAAGGCTAAACGTCAACCCACAGAGGAGCAAGAAGACGAACAAAGCGCCTAAGCACGGCGCTTTTTTGACACAGAAGGGTCGGCGGCGGAAGTCTGCGCCTCCAATGCGCGACGTTGAGCAGCGGCCTGGCGCTGAATACGCCGTAAATAGTCGCCGTGTAGCGGATATTTCCACAAAAGCGCCAGCCCCACCAGCAACGCCAGCAACGGCAACACCGACGCAAACAAGCGAATCACCAAGATCACCACGTGGGGTTGGGTGGCGGCGTCCAAATTGGCGTTGTAACCGGCCCACGCCAACGCTTCGTTGAGCAACAGCCCCGCCACCGCCGGCGGAAAGCGGAACACGAAGCCCAAAATACCCCGATACATCCCCTCGCGGCGCTGCCCCGTGCGCACAAAGTCCTCGTCCACCACCTCGGCAAAGAGCATATCCGGCCCCAGGATCAACCCGCCCACCGCCAACCCCAGCGCACCCAGCACAAGCGCCGTCGCGGTAACGTCTGTGGTCACCAGCAAAGGCAACGCCAACACGCCCGCCGCCGCCATTGAAGTCATCATCGCGGAGCGCGTGCCGACCCGCCGCACTCCCCATTGCCAACCCAAGATCGCCGCGCCGGAAGCGACAAAAAGCGCCAAAAGTAACTTGGAAAGTTGCGCATCGGCCAACCCAAGCACGTACTCGGCATAAAAGGGCATGGTCGCGCCGATGACCGCGATCAAAAAGCGGATCACGAAATTGACGCTCACCACAATCAAAAAAGCGCGGTTGGTAAAAACGATGCGCATCTGTTGCCGCCAAGAAGGTTGAGGCGGTTCGCCCACCGTCGAGCGCTCTTGAATGCCCAGCAGCGAAAGCAAATACATCACCGCCGAAGCCGTCCCCCACAACACCGCCAACGCTCCCCAGCCCCACGTCCCGTAAACCGCAGGGGAAAGCGCCACCGCCAACCCGTTGCCCACCAGTGCCCCGATAAGTTGCCGCGCGCTCGCGCCGGTGGCGCGGTCGGCGGTGCTTTCGTACATTTCCGGAAAGAGCGCGTCTTGGTTCAGCGTGACGATGGATTGGAGCATGTCGTAGATGCTGATAATCACCAGGAAGTAGACCATCAAAGCGGTGGGGTTGCTCGCGTCAAAAGGAGGCAGCCACACCAACGCAAACGCCACCGCCGTCGGGATCGCAAGCGCGCCGATATAAAAGCGTCTGCGGCCCCAGCGTGTGCGGGTGCGGTCGGAAAGCCAACCCGCCACCGGATCGTTGACCGCGTTCCAAAAGCCGAACGCGAACCACCCCCGCCCTACCCAACGCGGCGGCAACTTTTTTACGTCGGTGTAAAAGTAGAGGATATAGTTGTTGAACGTCCAATACGTGAGCATACCGGCGGCGTTTGCCAGCGCGTATAGCAACGTGCGCCAAAGCGGAACTTGCCGCTCCGACGCGCTGCGGTGATGGAATGTGCTCAAGGCAGTTGCCCCTAGGTGTTGCGCGGCGGCTCGGCTCAGCCCCCGCTGTGCAGCAGCTCCAAAGTCAGCAGATAGGCGCCGGAGGTGGTGCCAAGCTCTTGCTCATAACGCGAAGCGACCACGATATACATGCCATCGCGCGGCAACGTGAAGCGCTGGATCAGCGCGTTTTTGTCTCCGCCGCCGTCGTCGTCGAAGGCGATCTGCTTACGCTCGCCGTCATAAAGCGTCACCAGCGCGTCCAGATCGCCGGAGGCGCGCTCCATGCGCACGCGGATCACGTCCCCCGTGTTGCCGAGGAAAACGTATTCCTCCGAGACGTTCTGGTCATCAATCAAGCCGCTGACCGTCGCCCCGTAGGTAATCTCCAACGCGCGCCCGCCGCCGATGCCCGGGCGCCCGTTCAGCGTCAGTGCAAAGCGCCCGTGCGTTTGTCCACTCGCGCCGCCGCTGCGCGTCGCCACCAGGTAATATGTGCCGCTGGCGGGCAATGTGAAGGCGGCAATGCGCGCGTCGCGCCCCTCTCCGCCGTCGTCGTTCTGCATCAACGTAAGCAAGTTGGCGTCGGCCAGTTGCAAAAGCGGGTCGAGATTGCCCTCCACCCTGGCAAGCGAGGCGGTGATTACGTCGCCGCGCTGTCCCTGAAACCAAAAGTAGCGCGCGGGCACGTCGTCGTCGATCTCGCCCTCCAGCGTCTGGCCGTAGTCTATCAAACGCGCGTCCTCCACCGAGCCGCCGAGCGTCTCTGTCGGCACAAGCTCCACGCTCAAAACGTAGCTGCCCTCGGTGTCGCCTGCCTCACGCCCAAAGCGCGTCGCCACCACCAGATAGACGCCGCTTTCCAACGCGGTATAGTGCCGCACCGCCGCGTCCAGCGTGCCTTCGGCCAGAGGATCGTCGTCGTTGGAGGCGAGCACCACACCGTCCACAGTGGCGATGTCCACCTGTGGGTCGAGGTCGCCGGAGGTGCGGCGCATCACCACGTCGAAAACATCGCCACGTTCTGCGCGCAAAAAGTAGAAGACCAGCGGCTGCTCCTGCGTCACGCGCCCGACTACGCTCTCATCGTAGCGCAACACGCTATCGGTTTCCGTGCCCGTGCCCACCCGCTCCAGCAGCAACGCATACTCGCCGGACGTGGCGCCAAGCTCTTGCCCAAAGCGCGTAGCGATCACAAAATAGCGCCCGTCTGCAGGCAAGCGCTTAAAGCGGATTTGGGCGTCCGCCCCCGTGCCGTCGTCATCACTCAAGGCCAGGATCGCGCCGTGTTCGTCGGTCAACAGAAGGAAGGGGTCCAGATCGCCGCTGAGGCGCGCCATGCTCAGCGAGATCACGTCGTTGGCTTGCGCGCTGAAGCCATAGACGCGGCGGAAGTTGGCGTCGTCCAACGTGTCGGTTACGGTTTCACCGAACAAGAGCTGTCCACCGCCGGCCTGTCGCCCGACGTCGGCCAAAGTGAAAGGCGCGCGCCCCAGCAAAGCCGCGATCAGCGCCACCCACCCCGCCCAGGCCGCGCAACGCCGCCACGTTCTCCCGTGCATCGCTATTCTTCTCGGGTCAGCGTGAGGCTAAATGTGCCGTAGGTATGCTCGCTTTCCAGGCCGTAGCGATTGATCGCCACCAAATATTTGCCCGACTGTGGCAACACCACGCGACTGAGCAGCGGCGCATATGTGCCACCAACGGGGCTGTCGTCGTTGCTGGCGATCTCCACCCAGCCGTCGCCTTCTGCGCGGTAAAGGTGCAGCACCGAGTCCAGGTTGCCGCTCAGGTGCTCTACCTCAATCGTGACCACATCGCCCGCCTGCCCCTCAAAGACGTAAAAGAGCAGATATTGGTCGTCGTTTAGCTCGCCGACCACCGTTTGGCCGTAGCCCAGTGGCTCGACCATAGAGCTTACGCCTGTGACGGCGTTTTCGTCCACCAACTCCAACATCAGCCGATAGCGTCCGCTGGTAGGGGGAGCGTCCGGCCCCACATAACGCGAGGCGATGATCGTGTACTCGCCGTCGGCGGGCAGGTCAACCACAATTTGCGAATCGCGAATTTGCCCGGGGTCAATGTCATCGTTAGCGTCCACCGTCGCGCCGTCGGCATCTTGCAGCTCCAAGTAGCAATCCAGCTCCGAGCCGGGCGTCGCCTCCATCGTGATCCGCACACGCTGATCGGCCAAGCCGTTGAACGTGTAAATTTGGCTGACGTGCTCGTCGTCAATCACGCCGTTGACTACGTCGCCGTAAGCAATGGCGCGCGGACCTTGCGGCACATCTTGCGGCACGGCCTCGCCGACGGTGTAGGTCAGGGCGAGCGTGTACGTCCCACCGGGCGGCACAATCGGCCCCACGCGCGGCGCAATCAGCACGCCGTAATCACCCGCCTTCGGGATGGTGACCGCGCTCAACGCACCCATGCCGCTGGAGACCAACTCGCTCAAATTCTGGTCGGCCAAAACAAGCATCACGCCGTCGCCCGCGTCCGACGTGGCGGTGAGGTCTACCGTGTCGCCCGCGTCCGCGTAGAAGGTGTACAAGCGCGCGCCGCCCTCAAACGTGCCCTGAACGGGCACGTCCGGCGGCAACGCTTCCGTGCTGAGCCGTCCCAACGGGGAGGTATTCTCCGGCTGTTGTAGCTCGGCGGGTGCTTGCCCGCCCGGGCCTTCCAACGTCAGCGTGTAGGGACCGGCGGACGTGCCCGTCTCCTGCTCAAAGCGCGTGGCGACAATGGCGTAGTAGGCCGTCTTGGGCAAGGTGTACTCGATGCGTGCGTCGCGCTCTTGCCCCTCCACGATGTCGTCGTTTTCCACCAAGGGGATGCGCCCGTCGTCCAGCAAAATCAGTAGTGGGTCCAACCCGTTGGGTTGGTCGGCGTTGAGGCTGCGCATTTCTATGGTGATAGGGTCGCCTTCGTGCCCCAAGAAAACATAAAAATCCATGTAGCGGGCGTTGGAAAGCTCACCCTCGACCGTCTCGCCGTAGGTGATCGGGGTCAGCGTGACGTATTCGGGCGGCAAGGTCGGCTCCGGCGTGAGGGTAATTTGCGGGGACGGCGCGTCGGATTGAAGCATGAGCACATAGCTTCCGCTGCTCGTGCCCTGCATCTGCCCCAAGCGCGTCGCCACGATCAGATACGCGCCATCATAGGGCAAGGTGTAAACCAAACGCGCATCGCCGTTTCCGCCGCCGCTGTCGTTGTCTTCAAAGAGCAATTGGCCGTCTGCGTCTAACAGGTACAAATAGCTGTTGAGGTCGCCTCCGGCGCGGCTCATAGTGACCGTGATCGTATCGCCCGCCGAGCCGTAAAAGCGATAGGTGACAGCGGAGATCGTGTCGTCCACGTTGCCGGAGACCGTCTCCCCATAGCTCAGCGGCAAATAGTTCCCCTCGGTGGCGGGATTCGGAGCGCGGTCAAACGTGAAGCTGTACGCGCCGCCATCACCGGCAGGGTCAGGTAACGCTACAGCCAAAAAGTAAATGCCGTCTTGCGGCAAGCTGGCGTGCAACTCCACGCCCTGCCCCGAACGCCCCAGCTCCTGGAACGCTCCATCGTAGAGTGCGTAGAGTGGTTGAAAACTCCCGGCCATCTCCGGCGTGAAGACGACTTGCTCGCCGCCTTCTGCTTCGAACCAATACCAGCGTAGCGCCACTTGCTGCGAAAGTGTATCACGCACCGCGCCCCCCGCTTCCAACATCACCAGGCGCACGCGGTCCCCCTGGATAGCGGGCGTCTCAGGGATAGACGGCGTGGAGGTGATGGCAGGTTGCGGCGGCCCGTCAACTGCCGCCGTGAGATTGAGCGTAAACGTGCCGCCCTCTTCCGGTGGCACTCCGCC
>JALSSH010000225.1 GCA_026984385.1 Ardenticatenia bacterium
TTGCGGCTGCGCGCCGCCGACTATTTCCGCAAGACCCGCAAACCACGCGCGCAGTGGAAAACGCTTGATGACTTGGCCCCCCAACTGAACGAGATCGCGCTACGCACCGAGGCCGGCGATTACGACACCGCCGCCCGTGTGCTCCAAGATATAGACTTCGACTACCTGCTGCTGTGGGGGCACGCGCGCCTGGTCGCCGAGCTGCACGAGCGACTGTACGAGCATCTCCGTGACGAGCGCATGAAGATGGCTTGCTCTAACAGTTTGGGCCTCGCCTACTCGGATTTGGGACAGGTGCAACGCGCCATCGCGTATTACGAGCACGGTTTGGAAATTGCACGTCAGCGTGAGGACCAAGGATGGGGGGGCGCGTTTCTGGGCAACCTGGGCAACGCCTACCGCCAGTTGGGGCAGGTGGAGCGGGCCATCGCGTATTATGAGCAGGCCCTGGCCATCGCCCGCGAGATCGGCGCGAAGAGTAGCGAGAGTATCCGACTAAACGGCTTAGCTTCTACCTATTTGCTCAAGGGCGAAAATGAGCAAGCCCGGCGCTACGCACAGGACGCGATCCGCATTGCGGATGAGATTGGCTTTGTGTGGACGCAACACTATGGCCGTGTGGCTCTCGCGCTGGCGCAACTGCAAGCGGGCGAGCTGAACGCGGCACGCGAGGCGGTCGAGAAGGCGCGACAGTACGATTTCCCGCAGAATAACCACGCTGCCGCCGCGCTGCACGGCGTGATCTTGCGGCGGCTGGGCAAGTTGGCGGAGGCACGGGCGGCTTTCGAGGAGGCGTTGGCGTTGGCCGACGCGCTGATCGCCAAGACGGAGCACTACTACGAGGCGCACTACACGCGCGGCTTGGCGTGGAGCGGGTTGGCGCTCAGCGGCAAAGGGGCGGAGGCGGTGGCGGAGGCCCGTCGCGCTTACCGTGCGGCGCGCGCGATCACGGCGGCGGAGGGGATCGTGCGATGGCAGTTGCTGCTCTTCGACGCGCTCGCCGTTGCGGACGAGGGGGGCGAGTTGGCGTCGGTGCGGCGTGTGCTGGTCGGGGAAGCGTAGAGAGGCGCCCCTTTTCGCAGCGCTGTTGAGCTGAGGAGTGAACCGTGACGGAAACCTACATCCCGCCGAACTTCCGCGACACCGTGCCCGCCATGCGGGCCGCGCACGAGGAGATTTTGCGCCTGCTCGCCGAGCATGACATCGTCGCCCCGCCCTTCCCCGATCTGCGCGGCTTAGGCCGAGCGGAGGGGATCGCGGCGGCGCGCGCGTACCCGATCCAGGGCGTGCTGAAGTATCACGGCATGGCGGACTGGACGTGGCGGACGGCGTTTTTGCCCAGCGTCTCGGTGAACAACGACGCGGCCTACACCTTGACGCTGGTGGCGTTCCGCGCCGACCTGGCCGCCGACCAGGTGACGATCAACGGGCAGCGGGCGCAAGGGCGCGCGTTGGAGCGGGTGCGCCACAGCTTGGACGTGGTGCGGCGTTTGGCGGGCATCCGCAGCGGGGCGCGCGTGCTTTCGCGCAACGTGGTTCGCGCCAGCCGCACGGGGAAGGGCTTGGGCACGAGCGCCTCGGCTTCGGCGGCGCTGGCGACGGCGGCGTTAGCGGCGGCGTTCGGCGCGGAAGCTGTGCGCAACACGCGGCTTTTGAGCACCACCGCGCGCTTGTTGGCCGGTTCGGGTGGGCGGAGCGCGGTCGGTGGGGTTTCGCTGTGGCTTTCGTACCCGGGCATCCCGCATGAGGAGAGCTTTTCGGTGCGGCTGGATACGCGCGGTCAGCTCGCGGACTTGCGGCTGATCACCGTGCCGATTGACTCGCGTATCCGTCTCCAAACCGAGGCGGCTCACCAAGAAGCGCCGCACAGCCCGTTTTTCAAGTGTTGGATGGCGAACCGCTTGGCCGAGCTGCGGGAGTGCATCGCGGCGGTGCAGGCGGGGGATTGGCGCACGGTGGCGCAACTGGCCGAGCTGGATAGTATCCAGCTACACGGGGTCACCATGAGCGCCAGCCGCGAGAACAAGATTTTCGCCTGGGAGCCGGAAAATATCCGCCTGTTCCGCATGTGTAACGCGCTGCGCGCGGACGGCGTGCCGGTGTATTTTTCCACCGACACCGGCCCGACGGTGGTCTTTTTCACGCATCGGGACTATGAGGAGCAGGTCGTGGCGCGCATCGCGGCGGAGTTGCCCGCCGCCGAGATCATACGCGGGGGGCTGGGCGGGCCTGCGGAGCTGGTAGAGGTGGCGGAGGCCCAAGCGCAGCTCGGCGCGGAGTAAGCGTTTGCGGTCGGGGCCGCTGGGCGCGCCGCCTAGCCGCGCTCCGCGCGGCTGACGCGCGGCGAATGCCGCGCGTAGTGCGCCGAAAGGCGCACGGGCGGCGCGCCCCCGACGGCGGACGCTCCCCGCCGGTGCGCGTTCCCCGACCGCCCAAGCCCCTTACCCGCCCGCAGGAGGCGTGCCGTTCAAGTCCACACGGTACACGCCGCCGCCCTCGGTGGCCGCGTAAAGATGCGCCCCGTCCGCCGAGATCGCCAACTTGTTCACGTCGCGCATCGCCAGCCCGTCGTTGAACGGCTGCCAGGTTTGCCCGCCGTCCGCCGAGCGATATACCCCGCTGAAGCGGTCGGCCAGGTAAACGTTTTGCGGGTTGCGCGGGTCAAAGACAATCGTCGAAACGTAAGCCTCGGTGTTCAGCCCCGCCGTGATCTGACGCCAGCTTTGGCCGCCGTCGTCGCTGCGCAAAAGCCCGCCGTGCCCAAAGCCCAGCCCCGCCAACACCGTGTCCGGCGAAGCGGGGTTCAGCGCCACCGCCATCACCTGCGCATCGCTCGGGATGCCCAAGTTCAAGCTGCGCCAGCTCATCCCGCCGTCGTCGCTGCGCAAAAGCCCGCGATTGCCTATCGCCGCGTAGACTGTTTGCGCGTTGCGTGGGTCTACGGCCAGCGCGGTGACGTTAGCGTCTTGGGACGTGGCGTCGTTGGCCTCTTGCCAGCTTCCGCCGCCGTCGTGAGAAACGTAAATACCCTGAGCCGGCAGGCCTTCATCCACCGTGCCCGCTGAGTAAAACGCCGTCGAGCCGGC
>JALSSH010000226.1 GCA_026984385.1 Ardenticatenia bacterium
TTTCCGAAATGAAGCAAACTTTTCGCCGTGACCTCACCGCGCCGGTGAGCGAACGCGGCTTGGCGTTGCGCGAAGATCAATTGGACGCACGCGCGATGGTAAGCTGGGACGACGGGCAACAGATCGAATTGCGGCACGGCGCAGTCGTGATCGCTGCGATCACGAGCTGCACGAACACCTCCAATCCCTCAGTGATGATCGGCGCGGGCTTGTTGGCGAAAAAAGCCGTTGAGCGTGGTTTGCAGGTGCAACCCTACGTCAAGACCAGTTTGGCCCCCGGCTCGCAGGTGGTGACGCACTATTTGAAGGAGTCCGGCTTGTTGCCCTACCTGGAAAAGTTGGGCTTTTACGTGGTGGGGTATGGCTGCACCACCTGCATCGGCAACAGCGGCCCGCTGCCGCAAGCTGTCGCGGACGCTATCGAAGCCAACGATTTGGTCGCGGCGGCAGTGCTCAGCGGCAACCGCAACTTTGAGGGGCGCGTTAACCCGCATGTACGCGCCAACTATCTCGCCTCGCCGCCGTTGGTGGTGGCTTACGCCATCGCGGGCACGGTAGACGTGGACTTGGCGAGCGAACCACTCGGCTACGACCCGCAGGGACAGCCGGTTTACCTGCGTGACATCTGGCCGAGCCGTCAAGAGATCGGTGACGTGATCGTGGCGGCGGTCAAACCGGAGATGTTCAAGGAGCAATACGCCAACGTCTACGACGGTAACGCGCTGTGGAATGCCATCCCTGCGGTGGAAAGCCCGGTTTATCCCTGGGACGAGAACTCGACCTATATCCAAGAGCCGCCCTTCTTCATGGATCTGACGCCGAAGCCCCTACGTGGAGTTTCCGGCGCGCGAGTGCTTGCTTTGCTCGGCGACTCGGTGACCACCGACCATATCTCGCCCGCCGGTGCGATCCCCGTAGATAGTCCCGCCGGTCGCTACTTGATCGAGCGCGGCGTTGACCCCAAAGACTTCAACTCCTACGGCTCGCGGCGCGGCAACGATCGTGTGATGGTGCGCGGCACGTTTGCCAACATCCGCCTCAAAAATCGGCTTGTGCCCGGGGTGGAAGGTGGCTTCACGGTGCATTTGCCGGATGGTGAGCAGATGACCATTTTTGACGCTGCAGAGCGCTATAAGGCCGAGGGCGTGCCGCTGATCGTGGTGGCGGGCAAAGAGTACGGCACGGGTAGCTCCCGCGACTGGGCGGCTAAGGGGACGTTGCTGTTGGGCGTCAAGGCCGTGATCGCGGAAAGCTTCGAGCGCATCCATCGCAGCAACTTGGTTGGGATGGGTGTGTTGCCGTTGCAGTTCAAAGACGGCGAGAGCGCGGACTCGCTCGGCTTGACGGGGCGCGAGGTTTACGATATCGAGGGTATAGACGATGACTTGCAACCCCATCAGGAACTGACCGTGCGCGCAACGGCGGACGACGGCACGGTCACCACCTTCAACGTGATCTGCCGTCTAGATTCGCCCGTCGAGGTGAACTACTATCGGCATGGCGGCATCTTGCACACCGTGCTCGTCAACATTATGCGCGAAGAAGGCGTTATGCCCTAAGCGTTGGTGTGTTGAAAACACACGGGGCGGCTTGGCTTGTGCTGAGCCGCTCTTTTGCATTTGGGGGAAGCGGGTGGGGTGCGCAAAGCAGCGGTTGTGCTGTAAGATTAGGGCGAATTGCTGCTTTGGCCTATGTTTAGCACGGGTGACGTGCTTTGTGGCAAGGAGAAGGTGATCTGATGGTGCGTGTTGTGGTGGTTGGCAGCGCAAACGTGGATTTTGTCGTGCAGACGCCGCATATTCCCCGCCCGGGTGAGACGGTGCTCGGCCATAACTTCGTGATGGCAATGGGCGGCAAGGGCGCTAATCAGGCCGTCGGTGCGGCGCGTTTAGGCGCGCGGGTGAGTTTTGTGGCGCGCGTGGGGCAAGACGTTTTCGGCGACCAATGCCTGGAAGCCTACCGCGCTGAGGGCATAGACACGCGCTTTGTCTCCCGCGATGCAGATGAGGCCACCGGCGTCGCACTGATCGCGGTGGCGGCAGACGGCGAGAACAGTATCACGGTGGCCTCGGGGGCCAATATGCGCCTGTTGCCGCAGCACGTCCGGGCGGCGGAAGAGATTTTCCGTGAGGCGGACGTGTTGGTGATGCAACTGGAAGTGCCGTTGGAAACGGTGCTCGCGGCGGCCCAACTCGCCGCCAAACACGGCGTGCGCGTGGTGTTGAACCCCGCCCCTGCCCAAAAGCTGCCGTCGGAGCTGTTGGCGTTGGTAGATGTGCTGACGCCTAACCGGATCGAGCTGGCGATGCTGTTGGGCGTGCAAGAAGCGGAGATCGTCGGCTTGGACGATGCGCAATTGGCCGAGCGCGCCTTGAGCTTGGGCGTGACCAACGCCGTGATCACGCTGGGCGCGGAGGGGGCGTTGGTTGCCGACGCGCGCGGGGCGCAGCGCGTGCCGCCGTTCCGTGTCCAGCCGGTAGATACCACTGCCGCCGGTGACGCTTTCAACGCGGGCTTGGCGGTGGCTTTGGGGCGGGGCGAGCCACTCGTAACGGCGGCACGTTACGGGGCGGCTTGCGGTGCACTGGCGACGACAAAGGTCGGCGCGCAGCCTTCCCTGCCTCGCGCGGAGGAAGTCGAGGCGTTGCTAGGAGGCGCTTAGCGGTCTTTGGCCGAAGGAGAAGAATTCTTGATGAGTGCAAAAATCTTAATCGTTGACGATGAGTCTGCGATTCGGGATGCACTGGGGCGTAAGCTCAAACGTGAGGGATTTGCGGTGACGTTGGCCGGTAATGGCTTGGAAGGGTTGCGGGCTTTCCACAGCGAGCGTCCCGACTTGGTCGTGCTGGATATCGTGATGCCTGAGATGGATGGCCTGACCGTTTGCCAGCGTATCCGCGAGGTGGCCGAAACGCCGATCATGATGCTTTCCGCTCAGGCAATCACCGAAAGCGACATTGTCGAGGGGTTGAACGCCGGTGCGGACGAGTATATTGTCAAGCCGGTGCGGCTTAATGAGTTTGTAGCGCGGGTCCGTGCATTGTTGCGACGCGCACAAAAAACGGCCC
>JALSSH010000227.1 GCA_026984385.1 Ardenticatenia bacterium
GGACGTTTTGCAACACCTACGCCGAGGAACGGGGTTGATTGGGGTTGTGTTGATCGGGGTCACGCTGGCCGCTTGCGGTGGAGATGGTTCGGAAAGCGTTGCGGCTGACCGCGCGCCGAACGTTTCCAACGTGGACGACACGCCGCAGTTCACCGACGAGCCGTTGGCTGCGCGCGTCAATGGGCAACCGATCACCATGACGGCCTTTCAGCGCGAACGTCAGCGCCGCTTGCAGGGGCTGGACGCCCAACCGGCCACCCAAGCAGCCTTTGACGCCAGCGTGCTGGACGCGATGATTGACCAGGTGTTGATCGAGCAAGCCGCCCCACGTCTGGGCGTGATGGTCAGTGACGACGAGATCGACGCCGAGCTGGCTTTGCAAGAAGAATTGGCCGCCGCCAACGACACCTCGCTTGAAGCGATGTTGGCCGAGCAGCTTTACACGATGGACGAATATCGCCAGGTGTTGCGCGGGTTGTTGTTGGCGCAAAAGGTGAGCGACGTAGTGGCGAACGTCCCCCCTACCGCCGAACAAGTCCACGCACGCCATATTCTGGTCGCGGACGAAACCACCGCCCGCGACTTGATCGCCCAATTGCAACAAGGCGCGGACTTTGCACAGTTGGCGATGGAATACTCGCTGGACGCCTCCAGCGCGCCTTCTGGCGGCGACTTGGGCTGGGTGCCGCGCGGGGTGCTTTTGCAACCGGAGGTTGAGGACGCGATCTTTGCGTTGGGCGAAGGAGAACTCGCGCCCGAGCCGGTGCGCAGCAGCTTGGGCTACCATGTGGTGCAAACGCTGGAGCGTGTCCAAGATCGCCCCCTTTCTCAAGCGCTCCTGGCCGAACGTAAACAACGCGCCTTCCAAGAATGGTTGGCGGTGGAACGCGAAAACGCCGTCATCGAGCGCTACATCGGCACACCCTAAGAGGTTGCTCGCGCACAACACGGTGAAAAGTTGGGAGAAAAAACGATGAACCAGCGGGGAAACCTATTTTTTGACGCCGTTGCGATTGTTTTTGTGGTGCTGACGGTGCTCGTGATTATTGTCGTGGTGAGCATCGCTTCCGGCACAATGGACGCGCCAATTTTCGCACCCAAAGGCACGCCTATTCCACCTACCCGCTACGTACCGGCTACGTTGACGCCATCACCTGCCCCGGGCGCGGCGTTAACGCCGACCGTCGCGGGCATAGAGACTGCCCAATAGCTCGCGTCACGGGCGGAGGTGGAGCTGCGAATGCCTAGCGCCAAAGCCGTGTTTTTTAACAGCGTGACGCTCTTTTTCGGCGCGTTGACATTGGGAGCAATTGGGTTGGTGGTGGCGGTGGCGAGCGACGCCGTGTCCCCGCCCTTCTTTGCTCCGGCCAGCCAACTCCCGCCGACGTTGGCACACCTGCCTTC
Source organism: Ardenticatenia bacterium (assembly GCA_026984385.1). GTDB lineage: Bacteria > Chloroflexota > Anaerolineae > Aggregatilineales > Aggregatilineaceae > JALSSH01. The sequence continues at coordinate 1,405 of JALSSH010000227.1, forward strand.
GCCGACGCCCTGGCCCACGTGGACACCCTCCGACACGCCCACTCCCAGCCCCACGCCGCTCCCTACCAACACACCGACGGCTACTCGGACGCTTACGCCAAGCACCACCCCCACAGCAACACAAGTGCCCCCCACGCTCGCCCCGTCCGTCAGCCCAACGCGCACGCGCGTTCCGCCCACGCTCACGCCGACCGCCACCCTTACACCGACCCCTTCCGCCACGCCGACCGCCACACCGCTCAGCCCTACGCCCGCGTCGGCGCAAGGACTTTCGCCCTATCCCTTCATTCTGCAACCGTACTCGCTGCTTTTGCGCCCGAACACGGTCAACGAGCGCGGTTGTGCTTGGCAGGGCATGGCGGGGTTGGTGAGCACCGCGCGCGGTGAACCGGTGACGGGCTTGTTGGTGCGCGTGCTAGACGCGGAAGGACGCGAACTCACCACGCTGAGCGGCGGCAACGACGTTTACGGCCCCAGCGGGTGGGAGGTGGCTTTGGGCGAAGAGCCGTTCGAGGCGCGCTATTGGGTAGACTTGTGGGCCAACAGCGTGCAGGTTTCCCCAACGGTCGAGGTGGTTTTCCCTGGAACGTGCCAGAGCAATTTGGCAACGCTCAATTTTATTCAGACGCGCCCGCTAGAGTAAGCGAGGCTGATTGCTATGCCACCTAAGCCCGATAACAAGCCTTCTTCGGCCCTCTACGACGCGATCACGGTGCTTTTTGTGGCGCTAACGGTCGGGGTGTTAGCGTTAATGGTGTTGATCGTCCACGATCCGCAAACGTCGCTGAACCCATTCCCGCCGCCAACGTTATTGCCGGTAGTGGAGCTGCCCACGCTGACACCTTCGGCCACCGTCACGCCAACGTCCACGCCGACCGGCACGGCCACACCAACCGCTACCGCCAGCCCCACGTTTACACCGTCCGCTTCGCCGACGGCGACGGCCAGCGCTTCTCCGACTGCTTCCCCGACGCAGGTTATCGCGGGCGCGGCAGCTACCCCGCTCAGCCCGCCGCCGCAAACCTTGCCACCGCAGATGTTACCTTCTGTGCCCCCACCAGACGACAGCAGCGGCCAGGCAGTGCCCAGCGCCCCTGCTGCGGCCACGCCTACCCCTTTTGCCATCCCGACGCGCTCCACGTTTCCCTTCACGGTGGCGGAGATACGTTATGAGGCGAACCCGGGGGAACAAGGTTGCCAGTGGCTGAGCGTGGCGGGCGTTGTGCGCGGCATCAATGGAGAGCCGATCCCCGATCTCGCCGTACAGATCGAGGGAGAAAACTTCCGCCAAGTACAATTTTCCGGTTCGGCGTCGCGCTGGGGAGAAGGCGCGTTTGAGTTTCATGTGGGCGCTGCGCCGCGCAACGCGAGCTACACGCTGCACCTTAAAAGTCCGACCGGCGGCCCGCTTTCTGAGCCGGTGGAGGTGCAGACCGGCAATACGTGCGCAACCAACGTCGTATTCCTGGAATTCGTACAAAACCATCCCTATTGAAAAAGTCGCTTGGGGAACGAGACGCCCGCCGAAAGGCGTTCGCGGCAACCGGCGAAGCACAAAAAATGCTCCCATGTTCCCTAAGCGGCACGCCTCGGAGACCTTAAAACGCTGGCGAGTTCGCCCGCTCTCCGCTAGAGTAGGCGGACGTTTGAGAGATATTGCGCGC
>JALSSH010000228.1 GCA_026984385.1 Ardenticatenia bacterium
AGCAAAGAAGAATATCTGAAGCGCAAGGAATACAACGAACGGCAAATCGCGCACTGGGAGGCCCGCACAACGGCCACCGAAAAGGCGGCTATTGAGTTGGCGATGTGCATGGAAGCGTTGGACAACCTGGCGCGGTTGTGGAAAACAAGCAGCGATGAAGATAAGCAGCAGATGGCGCGGGTGTTGTTCGAGTACGTGGTCTACGATCTCGACCAGCAGCGCATTGTGGACTTTCGGCTCAAGCCCTGGGCTGACCGCTATCTCGTGTTGCGGGCGGCGCTGTACGATGATCCGGCAGCCGATGAACTCGGCGGTGATGGCAGCGGAAGCACAAGCGGTTCTGGGGACGTGACGGGCACGGTTGCTGGTGAGGAAAAAGAAAATCGCTCGCGCCTCAAGGCCACGAACGATTTATGCCCCATAGGGGAATCGAACCCCTGTTTCCGCCTTGAGAGGGCGGCGTCCTAGGCCGCTAGACGAATGGGGCCGCTCTCAACGGCGCACATTGTACCAGTCACCCCCTCCCGCGTCAACCACGATTTCCCCCTCCGCACCTCCTTCGCAGGTCAACAATAGGTCGCTCGCAGGCGGCATTATAACAGAATTGTGATACTATTGAGGTGTTACGCAAGTTCACTAGAAAACGATACAGATGCGGGCAAAACGGAGTACGACGATGATCCGACAAGCATCACGCCGACCGATCTGGCTCGGAATATTGGCCTTGCTGAGTGGGCTGGCGCTGAACTTGGCCTCTGCCCGAGCCGCCGAGTGGTTTCCCCGCTCCCCCTCCGCACAGCAAACGGACATCTGGACATGCTTGGAGGTGACTCCCGGGGTGCCATTGAACGTGCGTGCAGGCCCGGGCATAAAGTACAGTATCCTGACCACGTTGGAGGGCGGGGAGCAGGTGGACGCGGCCAACGGACGCACTCTGCAGGCCGACGGCTATCACTGGATGCCGATCCGCATGGCGAACGGTGTAAGCGGCTGGGCTATTACCCAGCGCTTCGCATTGTGTCCGGAGAGCGCCACACTGACTCACGGAGACGGGAGCGACAATCTGAGCGCAGAAGCAACGCTCCAGGGAGACGGGCCGAATGTGTTGAACGCCGTTAACCGTGACGGAACGCTCGACCACGACGAGATCGCCGCCATTGCTTCGGCGGTGGTGCTGGTCGAAGTGGATGACGCGCGTTGGGGATGGGGCTTTGGCACAGGCACGTTGATTGACCCTCGGGGCATTATCGTGACCAACGCTCATGTGGTGGAGGACGCAACTACGATCTTGATCTCCATGTTAGAAGATGTCAACTCCCCACCTGTGCCGCGCTATCAAGGAACGGTGTTGTTACGAGATGCGCGTATGGATGTGGCTGTGGTGCGCATCACTGCCGACCGTTACGGCAACCCACTAAGCTCGTCTTCGCTCAATTTGCCCTATTTGCCGCTGGGCGACGCGCCGGAAATGTATCGCGGCGATCAGATTTACATTTTCGGCTATCCGGGCATTGGCGATACGTACCTGGTGCTTGCTCAGGGGGGGATTGTGTCGGTGGAAGCGGGGACACTGCACGGGCAACAAATGCCGCTCTGGTATCGCACCGACGCTGAGATCGCTCCTGGCAACAGCGGCGGGCTGGCGGTTAACGGCAACGGCGAGTTTGTCGGCATCCCGACCTTTGTGGAAAGTGAGATGACGACCGGCGGCAGGCTTGGGGGCATCCGTGCGGCGTCGGTGGTGTTGCGGGTGCTTGCGGAGACCAATTGGGACGCAGCGTTCGCGGAGGAGGAGGCCGTCTCCTCGCAGGCAAACGCGGATATGCCCCACAATGGAGCAACGCCGCAAATTACGGGGGCGACGGTCGAAGTGATAGAGAACGCACGCCTCAATCAGCAAGACGGCATTCTTTTCCGCGTCTCGTTGACAGTTTCGGGGTGGGGCGGGCGTTTGTTAAATGTGGGAGCGCGTTTTTTCTACGACGATCCCACGTCCGCGCCGCTTCGTAACCGCTGGGCTTCTCCGCGTTACCGCGACGAGATCAACGCCCTGCACGTGATAAAAATGGTCTCCGTATGTTGTGACACCGTTACCTTTGCCGGAGACTCTGCCGTCGAGCTGTTCTTCCCTTATGAGGCGTTCGGCTTGACCGATCCGAGCACGTATTACCTCAAGGCCCAAATTGTGGCGGAAAACTACGACGGCACATGGGAACAAACGCTGAGTTGGGAGTTTTTCCAGTATGAACCGTAACCCGGGGCGCGAGGCTTTTTGAGGACAATAGGCAACATGTTTCAGATCGGCGAGATCGAAATTCACTTGATCCACACCGGCGTAGTGTGGGTGGATAGCGGTGGGCCTTGGGGGCTTGTGCCGCGCGCGCTGTGGAGCCGTTACTTGCAGCCGGACGCCCAAAGCCGCGTGCCGATGGCCCTCATCAGCTTGTTGGTGCGCGCCGACGACAAAACGATCCTGGTGGACAGCGGTTTGGGCGACAAGCTGGACGCCAAAGCGCGCCGCATCTGGGGCCTGGAGCATCCGCACGGCACGCTCTTAGACGGGTTGGCGCGGTTAGGCGTTGCGCCCGAGGACGTTGACATCGTGATCAACACGCATCTCCACGCCGACCACTGCGCCGGTAACACGCGCTGGGACGCGAACGGTCGGGCGGTGGCGGTTTTCCCCAACGCGGAATACATCGTGCAGCGCGTGGAATACGAGGACGCCAGCCATCCTAACGAGCGCACCCGCGCCACCTACTACGCGGTCAACTTTCGGCCACTGCGCGAAAGCGGCCAACTCACCTTGCTGGAAGGCGACGCCGAGATCGTCTCGGGGGTGCGCTGCGTGGTCACGCCCGGGCACACCGACGCGCATCAATCTGTGCTCTTTGAGGACGGGGGCGAACAAGCGCTTTTTGTGGCGGACATGGCGAGCTATGCGGTGCACTTCGAAAAGCTGGCCTGGATGACCGCTTATGACATCAAGCCGCTGGTGACGTTGGAGACCAAGCGCCACTGGCAACAGTGGGCGTTGGAAACGGGCGGC
>JALSSH010000229.1 GCA_026984385.1 Ardenticatenia bacterium
ACCCGCCGTCGAGCGGGTTTTTTGTTTTTCTGCTGCGCCCCTGGAGGGATTCGAACCCCCGGCCTGCTGCTTAGAAGGCAGTTGCTCTGTCCGCTGAGCTACAGGGGCGGGACTGTTGTCATTGTAAGAGTGGGGGAGTGGGCTGTCAAGCGCAGCTCTCGTGCGGCTAGTCGCTATCCTCCACAATCGGGCGAATACCCTTGTAAACGTTGCGGCCTGCCAGTGTGCGTAAAATAGTCATCGGTGGGCGACCGATCCGCTCGCTTAGCTCCAAGGGAGTGAGCGGCGTGTTGTTGTTTGCCAGAAAGACCCGAAACACAGCGTCCACCAGTGAGGTGTGTGGCGTGATAAAGTCGTCGCGTTGGCTGGCTTCTTGGATGGCGCGCTGCAACATATCAATTTGCCGCACTTCTCCGGTTTCCGGATCGATCCAATCGATTTCTTCGGTCTCGGTTTGCCCTACGAAGCGGTCGTGCTCTTCCGGCGGCAAGTGGCTGAGTAAGTAGACGCGCAACTCGCGCCCTTCCCGTTTCCACCAATCGTAATCAATGTGGAATTTGGTTTCGAACGTCGGTTTGATGCGGTGGCTGGCTGTGCGATCAGGTGTCACAGGTTATTCCCCTGAGTAGTTGACCGTCATTGTGGCCCGTTTGGCGTCAGCTAAGCCGCCAATAGGGGCCGCCGACGTGTTGAAACTCCGGACGTGCGACGAGCGTAGCAAAGATCGGCCCAGGCGGGCAGCGACGCACGGCGTTAACGGCGCTGTAAAGTGTTTTGGCGTGCACGGTGTGTTGAGGCGTGAGCCTCGCCAGCTCGATCATCATGGCGCGCATCGTTTCGGCCAGTTCCTGACGTGGGGCGTCGGCGGGCATCCAAAGTGCGTCCACCGCCGCCAGGTCGTCCACGCCCAGCACCATCAAATCGTCGTAGCCTGCGCCGATGGCTCGCCGTTGGTTTTCAAGCGTCAATCGTCCATCCTCACGCGGGATGAGCAAGCGTATCCATTCGGTGCGCGGGCGGTGCGCTTGAAAGTCTACGATCACCCGCGAAGGGTCATCGGTGCGGCGCACGGTTAGGTTGACGCCGACCGGTAGCTTGTGGCGGCGATAGAAATCCGCCAGGCCGTAAACATAGCGGTACTCGCGCAACACCCAACCGATCATTTCCTCGCCGGTTTGCCCGTCTACCAGCGTCATCATCACGCGCGGCGCTTCATAGGCCGTCGGGAAAAGATGGCGCAAACGCGAACTGAGCGGTAGCGTGCCGGTGCGCCGATGAGGGTAGTTCAAGCTAAACGTGACCGAGTCGGCGGGGTTTTCCGGCGAGCGCAAGTTAGAAAGCTCGTCGTCAATCTCGTATTCCAGCGCCAACAGTTCTTCGGTCAGCAATTGCCAATTGTACTCAATTGGCTCGTAGCGTAACCGTGCGGGCACATCGCGCACCTCGTTCGGCTCGGCTTCACGCAGATACCACAGCACCTGCCCCGCCGGCCCCACCTCGTCGAAGCGCGGATCGTGGAACAGGGCATAGTCCAGCGAAAACACTTGCAGACGGGGATTGACATCCTGGGGTAGCTCGATCTCCCGAATGATGCTCTCGGTATCCAACGGGCCGCCTTCGTGCACCACCAACACGGCTTCGGCCAAATGCAGATGCGCGATGTTCACGTCTGCCAAAAGGGATTTGAGGAACCAACGTCCGGCAAAGTAAACGGCGTCTTCCTCCTGGCGTAAGCGTTCTTCCAGCAAATAGACGATATCGTCGCCGTATTCATGCATGAGACGATCGATGTCTACATGCTCGGCGGGAGCTTCTAGAACCGCGCTGTCCGTGATGTTAAGTACGTGTGGGCTGGCAAGCTCGCTGGCGAACTCGCGTTCTGTGCCGTCCTCAAACGCCACACGAATCACGGTGAACTCACCGTGCTCGGGGTTGTTGCCCGAGCGCTTGGCAATAACCTTGCCGCTGATGTATCCTAGCGCGGGAAACACCAGCCGCTGCCCCACCTCGTAGGCGTTGGCGGGCTGGTAAACCTCGCCCCGCTCCAACTGGCGGCGGAGTATTTGGGCTTCTTGTTCCAACCGAAATCGGATGAGGTGACGCGCGAGTTCCTCGCTAGAAAGCGGCATCTCGCTTTCCAAAAACAGGTTGAAGATATGCTCTATATCCTCATCCGAGATTTCAAACTGTTTGGTCCAATATTGTGCGGTTTTCGCTTGGAGCTGTAGCAAGGTTTCACCTTAAATTGCGCTAGGTATCCAGGTGATCAGTGGTTACAATGGGTGCTTGTTTGTAGTGGGTTATTATAAGCAAGGCCCTTAAAAGCTGCAAGGCAGGCTTTCGCGTGGATTATAACGAGGAAGGACGGAAGATGAGCGAGACACCTTTGCAAGACCCCTTCGGCGCGCGCGCTGTGCTGGAATTCGACGGCGGGCGCGTGATGTATTACCGGTTGGGGGCGTTGGAAGAACGGGGCGTTGGTGAGATCGCCAAGTTGCCTTTTGCAATTAAAGTGCTGCTGGAGTCCGCGCTGCGCAACAACAACGGCTTTGAGATCACGGACGAAGATGTCGAACATCTAGCACAGTGGAAACCTACTCCCCCTGAGCGCGAAATTCCCTTCAAACCCGCGCGCGTGATTTTGCAGGATTTTACCGGTGTGCCATCGCTAGTGGACTTGGCCGCGCTGCGTTCCGCGATGCAACGTGCGGGTGGCGACCCTACCCGTATCCAACCCACGATACCGGTCGATCTCGTCATTGACCACTCGGTGCAGGTGGACTACTACGGCACGCCGGACGCGCTGCGCAAAAACGCCGAGATCGAGTTCCAACGCAACCGTGAGCGCTACGAATTTATCCGTTGGGGGCAGGGCGCTTTTGAGCGTTTCCGCGCCGTCCCGCCCGCCACCGGCATCATCCACCAAGTGAACCTGGAATATCTGGCGAAAGGTGTCTTGACCCGCGAAGTCAACGGCGAGGTGGTCGCCTTTCCGGATAGCTTGGTCGGCACGGACTCCCACACCACAATGATCAACGGCCTGGGGGTG
>JALSSH010000230.1 GCA_026984385.1 Ardenticatenia bacterium
GGTCTGCTCGGTGGCGATGCGCGCCACCTGCAAGGCCGCTGCCACCTGCCCGGAGATCGCCTGCAACAACGCCACGTCCCGCTGAGAAAAAGCGTTGCGTTTGGCGTGAGTCAGCTCCAGCGTGCCGACAAACACGTCGCCGACCAACAAAGGCACGCCAACGTAACTTTGGTAATTGACCTTAAACGCCTTCGGGTGAACGTCTGTGCGCCCGGCCACGTCGTTGATCAACAACGGCTGACGATACAAAGCGATCCAACCGGTGTAACCTTCGCCGACGCGGTAGACGGTTTCGCCCGCCTCTTCCGGCGCGATAAGTTGACCGGTCGAGGAGCGCACCGCGCTATAGGTGATCGGGCGCAAAGTTTCGCTTTCCGCATCCCAAAGCGTGATCTCCGCAGCGTCAAAGGTGACGGCTGGCTCCAGAGCGCGCACGACCGCTTCGGTCGCATTTTCCAGGTGCGGATTTTGGCCGGTCATCTCGCTGATCTCGGCCATGATCGCCAGCGCGATCAACGGGTCGTATTCGGTGTAGGCCGTCACACGCTCCCCGCCCGCCTCGCGCATCACGACGATGATACGCGGGCCTTCGGGCGTGGGGATGGTATGGGAAACGGCCTCAAGCTGACGTTGGCCCAACCGAAACGACATACGCCCGGCGCCTGCCAGCAAGTCGTAGAGGGCATCTTGCGGGTGGACTTGATGGGCCATCAAGGAGAGGTCCGGCTGGCCCCCTTCTAACCCAAACCAGCGCCGCGCCGTCTCGTTGGCGTAGACAATACGCCCCCGTTCCCCTGCCACCAACACGGCCTCGTCGCTCTGGCGCAAGTTCAGCGGCACGACCGGACGCAAAGTCACGATCTGTTCGCCGCTGGTGCTGCGCTGTGTTTGGCGCACCAGTGCATATAGCCAGGCGAAAAACACCAGGCCGGTTACGATGAGGTAGACTTCAACCATAGGCCCTTTGCCGCATCATCACTCAACCCGTCCGCGCCGTTCAAAAGCATCACGGAAAGCGCCACGTGCGCTCCCCACCCCGCCAGAACCTGCGCAGACTGTTACCATTCGGTTTCGACAGGTGGCTCGTCAGAGGCCGAAATGCCGCGCCGACGGCCTTCGGCGGCCAGCTCGGTGATCTCGCGGATGTCGGCAAACTGACGAGTCGCGTTGGAGACAGAGCCGACCGCCAAAGTCATCAGCGGCACTTTCTCCTCGTCTTGCATCATAAAGCCTCGGTCGCGGTCAATGAAGGTGTAATGTTGCTGCACCTCTTCGGCGAAGCGTTCGGTCAGGCGCTTGGTCAACGCTTCGGCGTCTTTGGCGTAGGTGATGATGACGAAGTTGTCGCCGCCCGCGTGGCCCACAAAGTCGCTGGGCGTGCCCAGCTCGTCGAGCACCTCGCCCATCAGCAGCGCCATAAAGCGCAACACGTCGTTGGCCGCCACAAAGCCGTAAACTTCTTTGAACGGCTCGAAGTTCATAATCTTGACGTCCAGATACGTCCAGACTTTGCTCTCGCGCATCAGCTCGCGCAGCTTTTCTTCGATCAAAGAGCTGCTGGGCAAACCGCTGTTGGGGTCGGTGTAGTTGTCCCGCTCGGCGCGCTCGATCTGGTTTTTGACGCGCAACTTTAGCTCTTCGATATCAAAAGGCTTGGTGATGTAGTCGTCCGCGCCCAGTTCCAGGCCGGCGATCTTGTCGCTGCGCTCGTCCTTTTGGGTCAGGAAGATGATCGGGATATGGCTGGTGCGGGTGGTCGAGCGCAGCTCTCGGCACACGTCGTACCCGTTCATATCCGGTAGCATGATGTCCAGCACGATAAGCTGGGGCAACTGCTTCCGCGTCAATCTCAGCGCATCTCCGCCGCGCGGGGCCACCTGCACATCATACCCCTGGCCGGTAAAATAAATTCGCAGCATATTGGAGATGTCGAAATCGTCTTCTACTACTAAAATTCTACCTTTACCCATACAAACCTCCGCAGGGTGGCCTCCCCTGGGTGGGGAGAAAACTACGGCAGGCACGCCCACCGCAACAGGTGGCGCGCCGTGCGCCTCGGACGTTCAGGGTTGGTGCGGCAACCCGCCTACCCAATTCACCTGATCGGCGCTGAGAAAAGCGCATCGAGTGCACCGCTTTATGGTGCAGCAAGCCTTGCCTAACTATAACACGAGTGGGTGAGCTTATACCACTGCCCACTATGACCGCGTTCTAACGATTTTGAAACAGCAAACCAACTCGTGTGCCTTCAAGAACGCTCACGACGCCGCGCCGCCGCTGCCCGCTCGCGCACACGCTCGATCTCTTCTTCGCGGACGGCACGCTCAAAGCTGCGAAAGCCGCTTAATCTAAACCCGTGTCTAGCCGCAATTTCACCGATTTCGTACACTTGCTCCACCGCGATATGCTTGCCCAGGCTATAGTCCTCATAGCGCCCTTCCAGCGCCAGCGCCATCGTTTCCGCCATGCAAGCATAGGATTTGCCCGGGGGAAAACCGAAATTGAAACCGAAATCCACCGGCCCGGGCACTTCCACCATCCCGCCCTCGATCACCAGCACATCGTCGCGCACTTGCGCCACGCGCACCGAAACATCGCGCGGACGCGCCACGTCACAAACAACCGCCCCCGCCTTGAGATGCTCCGGCTCGATAACGGCGGTGGTGGCGCTGGTGACGGTCAGGATGAGGTCGGCGTCGTAAATGGCGCTGATGTGAGTGCTTGTGCGCACCCGGGCCATTTGGCCGCCGCAACGTTCGCGTACCGCGTCCAGCGCATCCTGGCGCAAGCCGACCAACATCAGCTCGGGAACTTGGCGAGCGAGCAGCTCTGCGCAGACGCTGCCGATAGCGCCCGTAGCGCCGACCACCGCCGCGCGCGCCGTCTCCATCTCGATCCCCATGCGTCGGGCGGCCTCTTTGACCGCCTCGATCGCCATGTAGACGGTGTAAGCGTCCCCGTTGGTGACGGGGATTTCCAGGCGGCGGGCGATGGTCTCGCCCGCGTCCCCGACCACCGAGGTGAAAGCGCCCAGCCCCAACAAG
>JALSSH010000231.1 GCA_026984385.1 Ardenticatenia bacterium
TGTGAGCGCGGCACAGTGAGCAGCGGAGATCGAGCGAACGGCGAGCGCTTGTCGGCGGTGAACGTCCGCCGCCGGGGGCGCGCCGCCTAGCCGCGCTCCGCGCGGCTGACGCGCGGCGGATGCCGCGCGTGGTGCGCCTTTCGGCGCACGGGCGGCGCGCCCAGCGCGCGATCGCCGCAAACGCCCACATGCTCCGCTCCGCGAAGCGCGCAAAGCCCGCTGGCTAAGGCGGCAACGGGCCGGAATGTTGCCCTTCGGCGCTGAAGAGCGCGTAAACGTGGCCGTCGCTGCCGAGCAACATTTCGCCGCGCTCGAAACTTTGCCAAAAGCCGCTGGCGGGCGATTCCGGCGCTGTGCCCCAACCCAGCGCATCCCGCAGCGGCGGGTTAGAACGCCAGACCAAGCCGAAGCCGCGCACCGGTTGCACCAAGCCGGGTGGTGGCGAATAGGCGGGGTCGTCGGCGGGCATCCCTTCGTTCCACGTGTCGGCAAGTTGCCAGTATTGCCCATTGGCGGCCAGCGCGTAAATTTGGCGGGTGTCCCCGCGCCAATACATCCAGCCACGCTCGAAGGGCTGGGCGGCCATCGGGGAAACGGTTACCCCTGCGCTGATCGGACACCCTAAGCGCTCTTGCACGGCGGCGTAAGCGTTGGCGAAAGTGGAGGCGACGGGGATGGTGCAGCCGTTCCCCGTGCTCGGCCCGGGCGCGACACCTATTGGCACGCCACCAGCAATCGGCGCGACCACATAGGGGGCTAATGTCGAGGCGGGTTCGCCGCTCTCTGAAGTCGGCTCGCCGAGGAAAACGCCCACATACGGCGTCAGGGTGAGCGTGGGCGTGGGTGGGGCCGGTGTTGCGCTGGGTTGCGCCACCGGTATCACCGTTCCGCCGATCAACACGGGCGTTGGCGTGGGGGTAAAAACGACCGTTGCCAATTGCTTGGGCAGCGCGTCAAAGTTGGTCAGGATCGGCGGATCGGGGTTTTGTGGCGAGGTCGTTTGGCCGCAGGCAGCCAACAGCGCGCCCGCTGCGAGCAACATTCCCCACAGCAACATACTTCGCCAACGGATCATCGCCCCAACTCCGCTGCATATCGTCGCAAGATCGGCTCGGCAAGCAAGATCGCCAGCGCGCTTGGCCCATCTTGGATCGCGCCGCTGCGGGCCAGGGTCAGCGCTTTTTCCAGCGGGACAGCGTGGCGCACGATGTGTTCGGTAGGCTCGCGGTGCGGTGTGCCAAGTTGTACGCCCAGCGCAGCGAAGACGGTCGCCCGCTCGTCGCCGATGCCGTTCATGGTGTAAAAATCCGCCACGTGTTCCCAGCGCTGAGCCTCGCCGCCGATCTCTTCGCGCAACTCGCGGGCGGCCATTTGCTGAGGGGAGAAGTTCGGCTCGACATTGCCGGCGGGCACTTCCAAACACCACGCGCCGATGGGGTAACGGTATTGGTTGATGAGCACCAACTCGCCCGCTGGGGTGAGCGGCACGACCCAGACGGCGGCGGACTTTTCGATCACGGTGTAGGTCAGTTCCTGGCCGTCGGGCGCGCGCAGCCGATCCTGGCGCACGTTGTACCAATGGCTCTGCCAAAGATAGCGGCTCTTGAGCCGTGTGTAGCTGGGGGGCGGTGGCGATGTGCTCATAGCATCCTTCCGTGTGTGGGCTTTCTGAGGGGAATTGTACGGAGCGGGGCGCTTTTGTGCCAGTTCGAGCGATAGGGCGGACGCGGCTTCCTTTAGGAGAGCAAGTAGCAATGGTTCATGAGCTAAGTTTGCAGTTTCGAGGGCCATTCTCTTGGGTGGATGATGGCGATGTTCCTTGTATTTTTACAGCCGACCTGGGGCAACGAGCAGGTATTTACTTGTGGACAATTCGGTACACCGACGGAGAGCTTGTCTATTACGTGGGCGAGACGGGGCGGAAATTTTCAGTGCGAATGCTCGAACATTTCAGAGAGCACATGTCTGGTGGTTATCACTTGTATGAGCCAATGGAATTTGTAAAGGGCCACAAAGTACCGTTATGGCCCGGACGTTATGATCCTGTGTATAAAACCACAGTGACAGGTTTTCTTCAGCGTTTTGCTCGTCTAGCCCCCGCGATTGAAGAGTTGGCAAGACTTTATCGGTTCTGGTTGGCCCCTTTGGAGTGTGAGCGTCGGCTGCGAGAAAGAATTGAGGCAGCTCTAGCAGAACATCTTTATGCCCAACCCGGTATGATCGGAAATTTCCAGGATCGTGGAATTCGATATCGCGGGCGACGTGCCAACGAAGCTGTGATCAAGGTTTTTTTGCAGACGGAAATCGTAATTCTGGGGCTTCCTGATACGCTCTGGGTGTAGGTAAATTCGATTTGGAGCTTAGTGGGCGCCCCGCAAATCCATTTTCACCGACAATTGACGCCGCGCAGGGACTGGGGCACAATGGGCATATCATCGCGCGCTCCCGTTTATCCGACGGGGGGCAAGCACAGGAGCAAACTATGCACGTGACCCCGTCCGTACTCGTGATCGGCGCAGCCGGCATCGATATCAAAAGCCGGCCCCACGCCACTTTGCACATGGGCCGCTCCAACCCGGGCGTCGTGCGCAACAGCGTTGGCGGCGTGGCGCGCAACATCGCCGAAAACCTGGCCCGCCTAGAAGTGCCCACGATGCTCCTAACCGCCGTCGGCGAAGACCACAGCGGCGATTATGTGCTTTCACACACCACCGAGGCCGGCGTAGACACAAGCTACGTGCTGCGCGTGCCTGCGCAACACACCGGCAGCTATGTTTCTGTGCAAGACGAAAACGGCGGCTTGATCGTGGCGATCAGCGAATATGACATCGTGGAAGCCATCACGCCCGCCTATTTGCAAAAACACCGCGCGCTTTTTGCAGAAGCGGCGATGGTGGTAGTGGACGCGAATTTGTCACCACGCGCGTTAACCTCGGTTTTTCGCTGGGCGGGGCGGTATAACGTGCCCGTCTGCGCTGACCCGACCTCCCAAAGCCTCGCGCCCAAGCTGATCGCTCACTTGCCGCAGATGCACATGGTGGCG
>JALSSH010000232.1 GCA_026984385.1 Ardenticatenia bacterium
CTTGGCGGCGGGCGTGGAACGCTTCGCGGTCTATCGGCTCTACGACGATCACTACGTCGCGGGCGAAACCGAGCCTTGGGGCTTGGTGCGCGCGGATGGCTCGCGGCGGCCCGCCTTCGGCGCTTACCGGATGGTGATCCGCGAGTTCACCGAGACACAGCGCGCCACGCACCGATGGAGCGATCACGCCGCGCTGGTGTTGCTGGAACAACCCGAACGCACGCTTTACGTTATGTGGGCGCGCGCGGACGCGCCGGTGCATTTTTTCGTAGCGGGGCACGTCAACGAGCGGGGGACGCTCTTGGACGTTTACGGGGCAGCGCATCCTGTGCGCGCAGCCTATCGAGGTGAAAGCTGGTCATTTCACACATTGGCCGCTCCCGCCACTGCGCAACCGAACGGAAAAATTGTCGTCGCGGGCCGTCCGCTGATCTTGGCGTTGGCGGGGCCGCCGCGCGCGGTGTGGGTGCAGGTCAACGGGGCGGCGTGGAGGTTGTATTAGCGCGATGAGCGGGCGAGGCGTGGCGGGGCTGTTTTTGTTCTTCGCGTGCCTATACGCGCTTTCGCTCGGGCGTGGCTTTTACAGCTCGGACGGCGAGGTGATGTTCCAAACCACCGCCGCGTTGGTGGAACGAGGCACCTTTGCTTTGCCACCCGATCCCAATCTGCCGCAGATTGTACCAGGACGCGGCGGACGTTGGTACGGCAAATACGGGGCGGGCTTCCCGGTGTTGCTCGTCCCGTTTTATATGGCGGGGAACGCGCTGGCTGCGGTCAACGCGGCGCACCGCACGCACACCGCCGCGCTGAGCGTGCTGGTCGCGTCCGCGCTGCTGGCGGCGGGAGCGGCTGCGGGCGTCGGGGCGCTGAGCGGCTCGCGGTGGGCTGCGATAGCGGCGGGGTTAGCAACGCCTCTGTGGTGGTACGGACGGGTGCTTTTCGCAGAAGCGGCGTTGGCCTGTGCGCTGACCTGGGCGCTATGGGCGCTGCGACGGCGGCACGCATGGCTGGCGGGTGCGCTGATCGGGATGGGCGTGGCCGCGCGGGGAGGCTTTGCGGTTTACGGGCTGGCGGCGTGGGGCTTGGCTTGGGGAGCGCACGCTGAGGTACGCGAGCGTTCGCCGGCGGGGGCGCGCCGCCCGCCGCGCAAGCGCGGCGCAAAGCGGCAGAGCCGCTTTGGGTGCGCCGTCAGGCGCACGGCGGCGCGCCCCTTGCGCGCGCTCCGCGCGCGCGCCCGCCCTGCGGGCGGGCACCCTGCGCGAGCGTTCCTAACCGGCCTGTTGCCCTTCCTGGCCCTGGCCCTCGCCTTCAACGCCTACCGCTTCGGCGCACCCTGGCGCACCGGTTACGCGGGGGAGGGCTTCACCACACCACTTTGGCGCGGCGTGGGCGGCCTACTCCTTTCGCCACAGCGGAGCGTCTTCCTCTTCGCGCCGCCGCTTGCGCTCAGCGTGGCGCTTTGGCCGCGCTATCTGCGCCGCGATCCGCTCATGGCGCGCTTTTTGGCGCTGGCGTGGGCCTTGGCGCTGCCATTTTACGGCGCGTGGTGGGCCTGGGGCGGTGGCTGGTGTTGGGGGCCGCGTTTCCTCGTGCCGCTGCTGCCATTGAGTATGCTTCCGCTGAGCGCACTTCCCGCTCGCCGAGCTTGGCGCACGCTTGCCGCCGCGTTGATCGCGCTCGGCGCGCTGGTGAACATGGCAGGCGTGTTGGTAGACGTGACGCCGTACTTTGTGCGCGGCGGTCTCTCCCCTCTGCTTTACGCAGTGGAGCGCTTGTGGTGGGGGCAGACCGAGCCGTTGGCGTTTTTCCATTTGCGCACGCTGGGCTTGCCGCCAACGTGGTATGTGGGGCTGCCTGCGTTGTTGTTGCTCGGGCTGGCAACGGGAACATGGCTTCTGGCGTATAATGCAATAGAGTATATCCGCAAAGGAGAGTAAGCCATGCCCGCCCGTTTATTCGAGTTGCCGCGCGACTTTGACGTGCTCATAGACTTGGTGCCCCGCTGCTTTCAATATCCGGAAAACCCGGACTGGAGCGTGCAAGAAGACGAGGCCGAGAGCCTGGTGGACGGCATACGCGGCATCCGGCGCATCTGGTGGTTGGTGCGCGTGATGAGCCTCTTTTGGTCGCCGCTGCGTGACGTGATGCGCGGCTTTGTCTGGGAAGAAGAGGGGAAAGCGGTCGGTCTGGTGAACGTGATGCGCAGCGGCGCAACCGACCGCTGGATGATCGGCAATGTGGCGGTGCTGCCGAACTATCGACGGCGGGGCATCGCGCGTCGCTTGGTGCAAGCGGCGCTGGACTATGCGCGCCAACGCCAGGCGCGCTCGGTGATCCTGAACGTGTTGGAGGGCAACCTGCCCGCCTACCGCCTTTACGAGAGCCTGGGCTTTGAGCCGTATTCCGGCAGCGCAGAACTGATCTACGAGTCCGACGCGCCGCCTCCGCCCCAACCGTTTCCCGACGGCTACGTGCTAGAGCCGCGCCTCCCGATGGACTGGCGTCCACGCTACGAGCTGGCCCAGCGTATCACGCCGCCGCATGTGCAACGCTATCAGCCGGTGGAAGAAGGCGCTTTTCGCCAACCGGCCTTTTTCCGCCCGATCTTGCCGATCATTTTCCGCGCGATGGGGTCGCGCCCCTTACCCTATCTGTTGCGCGATCCGCAAGGGCAAGTGGTCGCGGCGGCGCTTGCGCAAGTGCGCACGCGCAAAGGGGGCATCAATCGCTTGGAGTTCACCTTCAATCCTCAGCACGAACAAGCGGCGTCCGCTTTGCTCGCCGCACTGCTGCAAATCATCGCCGAGCACAGCCCCGGGCGGCGCGTGGAATGCGAGATCGTGCACTGGCAACAGCCGCTGCTGGAGGCCGCGTTGGCGCTGGGCTTTCGCAAACGCTCGGATGCGCACACAATGGGGCTGCTGCTGAGCGCATAAAGGCGCGCGCGAGGTCAGCCCGCCGCGTCAGCGTGCGGGCTGGGCGACGTGCGCGCCGAAGGCGGCGGGCGACGTGCCGTGCAGCTTTTCGCGCGGCGCAAGGTC
>JALSSH010000233.1 GCA_026984385.1 Ardenticatenia bacterium
CAAACGCTCAACATTCCGGACGCTTACGCCGACCCCCGCTTCAACGCGCGTTTTGATCACATCACGGGCTATCGCACGCGCTCGATTTTGGCCGCGCCGATGGTCAATCCACAGCAAAAAATTATCGGCGTGGTGCAATTGCTCAACAAGCGCGGCGGCCCCTTTACCGCCCACGACGAGCGTTTGCTCACCGCGATGACCGCCCAGGCCGCCATCAGCATAGAAAACGCGCGACTCTATCAACAGGAGATACAACAGCGCGTTTTGCAACGCGAAGTGGAGATGGCGCGCAATATTCAAAGTAGCTTTCTGCCGGACACCATCCCCCAGCCGGAAGGCTGGGAGATCGGGGCGCTGTGGTGTCCTGCGCGGGGCGTGGCAGGAGACTTTTACGATTTTTACCGCCTGCCGGACGGTCGGCTGGCAGTGATGATCGCGGATGTTTCCGGCAAGGGGGTGCCGGCAGCACTTTTTATGGCGCTCAGCGTCACGGTGTTGCGCTTTGGGGTGATGATGAACTTGACGCCGGACGAGGTGGCACGCCGCGCCAACGTTATGATTTTGGACGAGCAGCGTTCGCACATGTTCGCCACCGCATTCCTCGCGTATCTGGCCCAGGAAGGCGGGGCGCTTCGCTATACGCTGGCCGGACACAATCCGCCGCTGTTATATCGCGCAAAAACTGGTCGTTGCGCCTACTTGCCTACGGGAGGTGTGGCGATCGGCATTTTCCCGCGTGTTGCGTATACGGCACACCCATTAACATTGGGCGCTGAGGACGTGTTGGTGCTTTACACGGACGGGATTACCGAAGCGATCAACGCGCACGAAGAAGAGTTTGGAGAAGAGCGTTTGCGCGCAGCGGTCGCGGAAAGCGCACATCTGCCCGCTCAGGAACTGGCGCAACATATCCTGGAGAGCGTGCAGCGTTTCACCGGTGAGCAAGAACTGGAAGACGATGCGACGCTGGTGGTGCTCAAGCGCAAAGCGCCGACCCGTTGAGCGAGGCAAACGCTCCCACGACAAAAGCAATATCCAGGCAGCGCAGCCAAAACGCACTTCCGTTCGGTCAGGGAGCGTGCTATAATGCGCGGCGATGAGCGCAGAACCGACCCCCGCAGATTTTGCCTGGATGCGCTTGGCGTTGGAAGAGGCGCGGCAAGCGTTGGCGCACGAAGACGTGCCGATCGGTGCGTTGGTGGTGCGCGGCGATGCGGTTCTCGCACGGGCACACAATCGCCGCGAAGTGGACGGCGACCCGACCGCTCACGCTGAGTTGCTCGCCATCCGCCAAGCCGCACAAGCTATCGGCCACTGGCGTTTGGAAGGGTGCACGCTATATTGCACGCTAGAGCCGTGCACGATGTGCGCAGGCGCAATGGTCTTGGGGCGGTTGCCGCGTTTAGTTTATGCGGCCAGCGACCCCAAAGCGGGCGCGGGAGGAAGTGTGCTCAACGTGTTGGCCCATCCGCAGCTCAACCATCGGGTAGACGTGCTGGGCGGGGTGTTAGCGGAAGAAAGCGCCGCGCTCATCCGCAGCTTCTTTGCGCGGCTGCGCGCCGAGGGGCAAAAGTGACAACTGCATAGCTAAACCGCCATACGGAGGGGTGCCAGAGTGGACGATTGGGGCGGTCTCGAAAACCGTTGTAGCGTTTGCACGCTACCGTGGGTTCGAATCCCACCCCCTCCGCCTTCTTGTTCTTTTCCCTACACACTACCCCAAAGCTATGACCCGCGCGTTGAGGGCGCCCCGGGGGGACGAAATAGGTCCTCAATCAGTAAGCGGATGTCGCTGGCAATGGGGATCAGCACCTGATCGCCTTCCGGGCTGGTGCTGAGGAAAACCTCGTCAAACGAGATTTGCGCGCGGCGAATTTCCGTATCCGGCACATCTTCCGCTGTGCGCGCCAGACGGACCATCTCCTCAAAGCTCAAATTGGTGCGGATGTTATCTTGCACAGATTCCCATAGCGTGGTGATCTGCGGCAACAACGCCGAAACCCCGCCCACGCTGAGCACCTTTTCGCGGATTTTGAGGATCACTTCCTGCTGACGGGCCGCGCGGCCTATGTCGCCCTGGTCGTCCCCGTGCCGCACACGCGCATATTGCAACAAACGTTCGGCGTCCAGTTCTTGGCAGCCCGGGTCAAAGTGCACGGTCATATAGCCGTAGCTCCCGTCGGGATATTGGTCGTCGTGGATCACCTGCGACGGGCACACTTCCACCGGCCCGATCGCGTCCACCAGCGCGTAAAAAACCTCGAAGTTGATCAGCACGTAATATTGAATCGGCACGCCGAGCAAATTTTCTACCGTTTTGACCGCATAAGCCGGCCCCCCCCCGCCCGGGTAATTGATCTCGTCGCCGATGATGTTCGCGCCGTTGATACGTCCGGACTTCCCCATCCCCGGATATTCCACCCAAAGATCGCGCGGGATGGAGAGAATGGCAGCGGTTTTTCCGACCGGATCGAGTGAGAAAAGGATAATCGTGTCGGTGGGGAAAGTGCCCTGTTCGCCTTTGCGCTGGTCAATCCCCAGCAGCAACACAGAGACACGGCGCGGGTCTTGCCATGTGCCGAGCAAATCCTCCTCGGCGGGCGTGACGGCCTCCTCAGCGGTGACGGCAGCGTCCGGCGCAGCGGGGGCGTCGGTGGTGGCGGATGCGGGCGGCGGGGTGGAGCTGGGCGCTTCCTGCGGCGCGGGGCGCCCCAGTTGGGGCGGGTTGGGTAGCTCTAACACGCGGTCGAGTTCACCGGCACGGTCACGCACAAAGGTATAGGCCAGGGCCGACGCTCCGACCGCCACCACCGTAATCCCGATCACCCACACCAGCAAAAACCATTGAGGAACGCGCATTGTTCATCCTCTCCGCGTCGCAAAGTTCTGTCGCGGATTATAACGCAGATGCCCCCCCCTCGCAGGAAGGAATAGCCCGCGCGTGTCGCACGTTTGCCCCACGTTCAAGGACTGTTGCGCGCAAACCAGTACAGTTTGTTTCCGGAGAGCGCGTACATATTGTTTCGCACGACCGCGT
>JALSSH010000234.1 GCA_026984385.1 Ardenticatenia bacterium
GAACTTGGTCGGTCGGGGAAGGCCTCCCGCCAGTGAGCGTCCGCCGTCGGGGGGGCGCGCCGCCAGGCCTTGCAAATGCAAGGCCTCAGAGCGGCTTTGCCGCTCTGGTGCGCCGAGAGGCGCACGGCGGCGCGCCCCCGTGCACGATGAGCGCACACGCCCATTTTTCCGACGCGCGTCCGTTTACGCACGCCGCAAGGCGCGCGCAGCGCGGCTTGCGGGGGGTGCAGGGGCGGAGCGCCCCTGCTGGGGGCGCGGGGGCGAAGCCCCCGCAAGGAGCGTAAGTCATGCGCATCGGGCAGATCAGCGGTGAATACCCGCCCATGCAAGGCGGCGTGGGCGCGTTCACGCAGGAGCTGGGCCGCGCGCTGGCCGCGTTGGGGCATGAGGTCTACGTCTACACCGACCGCCGCGCCGCGCCGGACCCCGACGGCACGCTGCACGTGACCGCTCGGGCGCGCGGCTGGGGCTTGGGCACGCTGTGGCGTGTACGTCAATGGGCACACGCCCATCGGCTGGACGTGGTCAACATCCAATACCAAGCCGCCGCCTACGGCATGACCCTGCCGATTCATGCGCTGCCGTTGTTGCTACGTCGCCCCCGCGTGGTGGTGACCTTCCACGATCTGCTCGTGCCGTATCTCTTCCCCAAAGCGGGATCATTGCGTCGGCAAGCCGTGCTGACGCTCGCCCGCAGCGCTGACGGCGTGATCGTGACCAACGCGGGCGACCAGGCACAACTGGAGCGCGTGCGCGGGATCGCGCGATTGGTGCGCATCCCCATCGGCTCGAACATTCACCCCACCCCACCGCCGAACTACGACCGCGCCGCGTGGCGCGCAGCGCAAGGCTACGCGCCGGATGATTTCGTGATCGGCTACTTCGGCTTTTTGAACGCGAGCAAGGGCGTTGAAACGCTGTTGGAAGCGCTCGCGGCGCTGCGCGCCGAAGGGTTGGCCGCGCGGCTGTTGATGATCGGCGGGCGCACCGGCACAAGCGACCCGACCAACGCCGCCTACGCCGCGCAGATCGAGGCGCGCATTGCTGCGCTCGGGCTGACGGAGGCGGTACAGTGGACGGGCTTCGTGGAGAATGCCGAGGTCAGCGCGCACCTGCTGGCCGCCGACGTGATCGCCCTGCCCTACCGCGACGGGGCATCCTATCGGCGCGGGAGCTTGATGGCTGCGCTGGCGCACGGCTGCGCCATCGTGACCACACAGCCGCGCTCAGACGCGCCCGACTTGCAGAACGGGGAACATGCGCGGCTCGTGCCGCCGGAGGACGCACCCGCGCTCGCCGCCGCGCTGCGCGAATTGGCGCAAGCCCCCACGTTACGCGCCCAGCTCGGCGAGCGCGCCCGCGAGTTGGCCCGGCAGTTCACTTGGGAACATATTGCCACACGCACAGCCGCGTTTTTCGAGACGCTGCTCTAGCCCAAAGGCTAAACATCATGCCAGACCCTGCCCATATCCCCGACCGATGCCCGCGCTGCCAGACGGAAAATAGCCTCTATTTGCGTGAAGACGCTATCGAATGTCGCTTATGCGGCTATCGGGAAACGTTTGCCGAGCTGCTTTCGTCGGCTGAGGGCACGCCTTCAATAGCTGAGCGAAGAGCCAAACTGCACCCCTCCTATCGCCTCACCCACCCCGGGCGCGTGACCGCCTGGGCGCAAACCAAGTTCACCAGCGCCCAAGACGCCGTCCATCGCCGCGATTGGGACGGCGCATTGCGCAGTTTGCGCCAGGCGCTGGAATATCAACCCGATTTCCTGGATGCGCACCTGTGGATTGCGCGCATTGCCGCCGACGCGGCCACACGCCGCAAGCACTTGGCCGCCGTGCTCGCCGTCATGCCCAACCATCCCGAGGCGCTACGCGAGTTGATGGTGCTGAACGGTGAGATCGGCGCAAAAGGAGCGGACCGCATTGCTTCGGGAAACGCGCCCCCCATCCACGCGGTAGACGCAGCGGTCAGCGCACAGGTGAGCACGCCGCGCTGCCCACAGTGTGGCGGTGAACTGACGCAACAAGGCAAGCGGGTGGTGTGCCGTCATTGCGGTTACACAGTTCGCCAACGTGTGCCCCCCTCAGACTATCAGGCGCTAACGTTAGCGTTGCTCAAGCGCCGCAGTCAACCCGTGATTTGGCGTGTCAAGCAGCATGTCCTACGTTGTGAGCAGTGCGGGGCAATTCACGTCCAGGCGCGGACGTTGGCGACCGAATGCCCCTTTTGCGACTCAACGCAAGTGGTGCAACAAGACACGCTCGGCTCGCTGCAACAGCCGGAAGCCGTGTTGCCATTCGCGCTCGGTCAGAAAGAAGCACAAACGGCGCTGAATACGGCGTTAGCGAGCATCTGGGAACGGCTCAAGGGGATTTTCAACGCCAACCGTGCGGACAGCGTGAGCTGGCATAGCGTGTATGTGCCGTTTTGGGTGTTCGAGGCCATCGTGACAATCACTCCAACGCATCCGGCAGAGCTGCTCAGGGTGTTTCGGCATATTCCCATCTACGCCGCCCAAACGCCACCCCGCGCGCTTGTGCGCAAATTGCGCCCTTGGAACTTTAGCGCGCTCATGCCGTATACCCCCGCGCTGTTGGGGGAACATGCCGCCTCCCTTTACACGCTAGACTTTGACAAAGCCTCGTTGCGAGCACGGCGCTATGTGGCCCAAACCGTGCGTGGCTTTCGCCAAGAAAATGCCGAAGGGGAGACGATCCCGCTACGGCACGTGATCCAGCAAATGAACTTTCAGTTGGTCATGTTGCCGGTGTGGATTGCACATATCCGCGAGGTGGACGGACAGCAGCGGGTCGCGCTGGTCAACGGACACAATGGGAAAGTTGCGTTTGGGCGCCCCAAGTCACGCGCGTAACCGCAGCAAGGGGAAGCGTGCGCGCGGGGACGCTGCGCGGGGCGGGAGGCGCGCCCCGCGCAGCAGCGGCATCCTGCGCGCGTTAGTCTGCGGCGACGGCGGAAAGCTCCACCGCCTCGTCCCCTTCTTCCGCGCACCCTTCTTCGATGCA
>JALSSH010000235.1 GCA_026984385.1 Ardenticatenia bacterium
TGGCTGATAGCGTACCCTGCACGGTTGAAATTCAGATGCGGGTTGAGCGTTGCCCTTCCAAGTGCCCAGTCGCACAGATGCTCTTCGCTCCAATTGCCACACGACGACACGCTTTAACAGGGGGGGCGAAAACCGCTCCGCAAATTTCAATCGTTATGCCGCCCAACTATTTGGCCTTGAAAAAATGCCGCTCATCGGGGATAGTACAAGGGTCGAAGCTCGACTATGTGCTAGAGGGGTACGCTATGCGAATACAGTTTCTGTGGTGGGAGGGGTGCCCTTCTCACCCTAAAGCTCGCCAACGCCTCCAACAAGCGCTGGACGAGCTAGGATTGGAGGCCGAGATCGAGGAAGTCCAAGTCTTGACCGATGAAGAAGCCGAACGCTGGGGCTTCCCAGGATCACCGACGATTTTGGTGGACGGGCAGGACATCGATCCCGCAGGGGCACAACAACCTGCGCGGCTGACCTGTCGGCTGTACTTCCTAGAAAATGGACGTCCTTCCCCTGTGCCCTCGGTGGAAACGATCAAACGCGCGCTCCAAGCCGCCAAGAACCGTGCCACAACGTAGACGCGGAAGATCAACACGGAGGAAACAACGATGTTGCAAATTGGACAACAAGCCCCCGATTTCGCACTGCCGGGCGTGGACGGCCAAACTCATGCTCTGCGCGACCTGCTGGCCGACTACCGCGCCGTCGCGGTGATCTTTAGTTGCAACCATTGCCCCTACGTGCGCGCTTGGGAAGACCGCATGATCGCCATTCAGCGCGACTACCGGGATCGCGGCGTGGTTCTAGTGGCGATCAACGCCAACGACGCTGCCCGCTATCCGGAGGACGACTTCCCCCACATGCAACAGCGCGCCAGAGAACAGGGCTTCAACTTCCTTTACTTGCGTGATGAAAGCCAGGAAGTGGCTCGCGCTTACGGTGCTACGCATACTCCCCACGTCTTTTTGTTGGACGCCGAGGGGGTATTGCGCTATCGTGGAGCTATTGACGACAACTACGAAGACCCCAGCGCGGTCCGCCAGTCCTACTTGCGAGAGGCGCTCGACGCGCTTTTGGAAGGAACGGCTATACCCACACCGACGACCGAGGCGGTCGGGTGCACGATCAAATGGAAGCAGACGTAAGTGTATTGGCGTCGGGCTTATGCCCGACGTTATGTTGTATCGCTCATCTAGACACATCTAAGGAGCAAAAGCAGCATGGCGTACAAGCACATTGTTGTACCAAGCGATGGGGAAAAGATCACCTGCCTGCAAGGTGAGGGCTGCATCCCCGACAACCCGATCATCGCTTTTATCGAGGGTGACGGCATCGGCTATGACATTATGACCGCCTCCAAGCGCATTTGGGACGCGGCAGTCGAAAAGGCTTACGGCGGCAAGCGCAAGATCGCCTGGATGGAAATTTACGCGGGTGAAAAAGCCGCCAGCATCTACGACGGCGATTATATGCCGGAAGAAACGTTCGACGCCTTGCGTGAGTTCATGGTTGGCATCAAGGGACCCTTGACAACTCCGGTCGGTGGGGGGTTCCGCAGCCTAAACGTGACCTTGCGCCAAGTGCTTGACCTTTACGCTTGTGTGCGTCCGGTCAAGTGGTATCCGGGGGTGCCCAGCCCGATGCGTCATCCGGAGTTGGTGGATATTGTCATCTTCCGTGAAAACACCGAAGACGTCTACGCCGGCATCGAATATGAAGCCGGCACGCCGGAAAACGAAAAATTGGCGCGCTTTTTGCGAGAGGAACTGGGCGCCAAGTTCTTCGAAGGCTCGGGGTTGGGCATCAAGCCGATCAGCGCTTTTGCGACTAAGCGCCTGATGCGCGCCACCATTCGCTACGCGCTCGAACGCGGGCGCAAAAGCATCTCGATCATGCACAAGGGCAATATCCAAAAGTATACCGAAGGCGCGTTCCGCCAGTGGTGCTATGAGGTGGCGACTGAAGAATTTCCCGAGCAGACCATCACCGAAGATGAACTGTGGGAAAAATACGACGGAAAGTTGCCGGAAGGCAAGATTTTGGTCAAGGACCGCATCGCAGACATCACCTTCCAACATATGTTGCTTCGTCCGGCGGAGTTCGACATTATCATTGCGCCCAACCTCAACGGGGACTACCTTTCCGACGCGCTGGCCGCGCAGGTGGGCGGCGTAGGGATTGCGCCCGGGGCCAACATCGGCGACGACGTGATGCTCTTTGAGGCGACGCACGGCACAGCGCCCAAGTACACCAACTTGGACAAGGTAAACCCCGGCTCGCTGCTTTTCAGTGGCGTGATGATGTTGGAGTTTATGGGCTGGTGGGACGCGGCGCGCTTGGTAAAAGAAGCGTATATCCGCACCTTGGAACAAAAAACCGTCACCTATGACTTCGCCCGTCAGATGGAAGGCGCGAAGACGGTCAAGACCAGCGAATTTGCCACCGCCATCATCCGCAATATGGACGATTTGGTCGCGGGAATTCAGGCCGATCCCAAAGGCTAGTTTGCCCGCGTCACCGCCCACGCGATCAACGCAACGGGGAGCGCAAAGCTCCCCGTTTTTAGGTAGCGAATCAGTCCGGTTTGTGAAGCGCGGTCGGCGCGAACGTTCTTTTTCCAAATCCACGCTATTCAGCTCACGCCCCCCCCCTAGCCTTACGTATAGTTTGCACGAACAAGTTTTACGCGATTTGGGTAAGTCGGTGTATTATAGAGTGCGAAATCCATTTCGTCCGTACTCCGAATACGAAATCACCATCGTTATTAGGTTGCAACACC
The DNA here is from genome assembly GCA_026984385.1 of Ardenticatenia bacterium. Classification (GTDB taxonomy): domain Bacteria; phylum Chloroflexota; class Anaerolineae; order Aggregatilineales; family Aggregatilineaceae; genus JALSSH01. The sequence continues at coordinate 2,774 of JALSSH010000235.1, forward strand.
CCCACACAAAAAGTGTCAGAATCTAGCGATTTAAGGAGAGGAGAAACATATGTCAACTCAAGGAGAAAATAGCACGACAACCAATTGGCGGAATTTCTTTACTTCCGGCAAAGGGCTGTTGGTGCTCGGTGTACTCGCTGCGATTGTGGTTATTGCCGTGATCGCGCTGGGTTCGAGTTCGACAGCAAACGAAAACGCTACGGCAACTGCACAGGCGAACCAGACGGCAACGGCTGCCGCTGCGGCG
>JALSSH010000236.1 GCA_026984385.1 Ardenticatenia bacterium
CGCCACGTCGTGCACCAGCGCGTTAGCCACCACACCCGTCCCCGTCTTGAGGTCGATCCCGTCCCCGGGCGCGCCCGCCACCTCCACGTTAAAAAGCACGATGTTCTCGCCGCTTTCCAGCGCGATGGCGTCGTTGGCCGTCTCGTTGGCCGTGCTGGGCATCTCCACGCGGATCGCCTCCCAGCGCAAGCTGTCGCACGGCCCTTGCCCGCATTGCAGCCCGATCAAGCCGATCTCCCGCAGCCATAGGTCGTAGATCAGCATCCCGTCGGTCAGCGGCTGGAGACCGTCCCCGCCGTAAACCGCGCGCACGCCCTCGGCGGTTTGTTCTATGCGCAAGTGCGCCAAGACCAACCCACGCTGGGAGCTTTCCGCGCGCCCAAACTCCACGCCCACGTCGGCAAAGCCGCGCACCACGAAGCCGTCAACGGTCAAATTGTCGGCGCGCGCCGCGATGCCGAGCTTGGTATCGGCGTGGGCTGGCGTTAAGGTTACCTGCCCGATCTCCGTCGCGGCCAGGGTCAGCCCGTCGGTGGCGAGGATCAGCCCTTCGTATAAGCCCGCGCCGCCGAGCGTGTATTGGCCCGGGCGCACCCAAATCACGTCGCCGTTTGTGGCCCGCTCCACAGCCCGCCCCAACGAGGCGAGCGGTGCTTCGGCTGTGCCGTCGGCGTGGTCGTCCCCGTCCACCGCCACATACCACGCACGCCCCCCTTGCGCGGGCGCGTAATGCCGCGCCAGGTCGTAGGTGGGGAAAGCGTCCCAACGGATCGGCGTTAGGGTGGGGAAGATGGGAAAACTCACGCTGGGGGAAGGGCCGCAGACCGTTCCGCCCGCACAGATGCCGGAGGGGGCCTCTCCGCTTTGGGCGATCGTAGGCGCGCCCATTCCTCCCAGCGCCATGATCAGCGCCAGCGCCCCAAATACTTGGCTCACGCGATGCATTTTCCGCCCTCCTTGCTAGGCATACCGTTACCTCCAGTATACGCCTGCGAACGGGCGGAAAATGCAAAGGCGGCGCGCGCTATTGCGCCATCAGGAAGGCGATCAAGTCCTCGATCTCGGCGTTTTCCAAATGGGCAAAGGAGGGCATCACGGGCGTAAAGCCCTCGACCACGTAAGCGCTCGGGTCGGTCAGCGACTGGCGCAAATACGCTGGCGCGTCCATGCCGTCCACGCGCTCGGCGGCGCGTTCCCCCACGCCGACCAGCGACGGCCCTACCAGCACGGTATCGGGCGTCAGCGCGTGGCAACCGGAGCAGCCCAGCGAACTAAAGAGCGCCTCGCCGTTGGCCGGATCGCCCGTCAGCAAGCCGCCAGTCCACTCCTGCGGGAAGATCGCTTCCAGGAAGCGGAACGTCACGCTATCCGCGTAGGCGGGCGCTTGCTCGATGATGTCGTGTTCCAACATCCACGCGGTCGCGTCGTCCCACTCCTGCGGCTCGACGTTGGCGTAGGTGGGGAAAGTGGGCAAGGTGTAGGTGTCCTTGACGTTTTCCGGCACGCGCGTATGTTCCAGCCACAGCGCGCGGTAGGCGTTCGGGTCTTCGTTGATGTCTTGGGCAGCCTGCATCCACGCTCCTAAGAACGCTTCGACCGCCTCCGGGTGCGCCTCGATCACCTCCACGCGGAAGCTGAGCACGCTTTGGCTGTAGCCCAGCTCCCAGAGCGCGCTGTCGTCCGCGATCAGGATCGCGCCATTTTCGATGGCGGCCTGGGCCAGCGGGTCCGGCAGGCAAGCGGCCTTCAGCGCCCCTTCCATCAGCAACTGATAGCGCACGGGGATATTGGGTTCGGGGCGGAAAACCAGCTCGTCGGCGCTGAGGCCCTCATGTTCCAAAATGCGCTGGGCGATGTAGTGAATGATCGTGTTTTCGCTGACGGCGATCTCCACGCCCGCCAGGTCTTGCGGCGTGCTCAGCCCGCTGCCTGGCGCGGCCAGGATGCGAAATTGCGGCGCGTCCTCATAGGCGCGGCGCGCCTGCGCCACGATCTGGATGCGCGGCTCGTTCTGGTTGAAAATGGCCGTGCTGATCAGGTCGTTGACCATGCCGTCAATTTCGCCCGCCAAAAGCAATTGGTCGCGCTCCAGCGCGCTGTTGACGGGCACGGCTTCCACCTCGATCCCTGCCTCGGCGAAGTAACCGGCTTCCTCGGCCACGTAAAAGGGCAACGTGTCCAGGATCGGCAGCAGCCCCAAGCGCAGCTTAACCGGCTCTGCGGCAGCGGCGCGCTGCGCGGGCAACGTGGGCGCGACCAGCGCCGCAACCAGCCAGAGCGACAAAACGAAAACAAGTTTGCGAGACATGGCACGTACTCTCCTTGTGATGAAAAATCGGCCTTTTGTGCGATGTTTGCAGATTGTGGGACAAAAGGCGTTCGCGGGGGCAGCGTCCCCAGCTCACCGGCGCGCTCACCCGACAACCAGCGCAACGAACACCCCTGCAAAAAGCGTCACAGCGATGTAGGCGTTCATGTTGAAAAAGGCCACGTCCACGCGGCTGAGATCGTGCGGCGAAACCAAACGATGCTCGTAAACCAGCATCAGCGCGGTTGCCAGCGCCGCCAGATAGTACGGCCAGCCCAACCCGTAAGCGACGCCCGCCGCGAGCAACAGCGCGATAAACGCCGCGTGGTTCAGTTGCGCCAGCCGTAACGCGCTGGCGACCCCGTGCCGCGCGGGCCAAGCGTGCAGCCCTTCGCGGCAGTCGTGCTCCACGTCTTGGCAAGCATAGATCAAGTCAAAACCGGCGATCCAAAAGGTCACCGCGCCCATCAGCAACCAGGCGGGCAGGTCGTCGGCGGAAAAAAACGATCCGCGCACGGCCAACCAGCCCCCGCCTACCGCCAGCGCGTCGGTGAAGCCCAGCACCCAGTGCGCCAACACGGTAAAGCGCTTGGTGAAGCTGTAGCCGACCAGGAAAGCCACCGCAATCGGCGAGAGCAGCAACGGCAATCGCCCCAACATCGCGGCGGCCAGCTCCAACAGCGCCAATGCCGCCAGGGCGTAGGCGCTCA
>JALSSH010000237.1 GCA_026984385.1 Ardenticatenia bacterium
ACTTTCGGCGTACTCATCCTCGGAAGAGGGGATCGCGCCGTGTTGCGGGAAGGGGAAGAGCACTTGCTCGCTCCCGTCCGCGCTCAGCACGCTAACCGTGCTCATGCCGACGCGCTCGGGGATCACAGTGTGGCAGCGCGGCAGCAGCAGATGCTGGTGGCGCACCAGCAGCAAGCGGTCGCCGTTGGGCGCGGGGTAGAAGTCGTATTCCAGCGGGGGCAAGGGCAAGGCGAGCGCTTGCTCGGCGCTCAGCCCCTCAAAGGGCGTGCCGCGCAGCCGTTGCGGGCAATTGGTTTGGGCGGCGCTGAGCAGCTCGCGCAGCCGTTGCCGTTCCACCTCCTGCCAGGCTTCGGCGGGCGTGGCGCTGAGCAGCGCGACGGCGAACGTGCCGCGCGGCTCGGCGACCCCTTCCGCCGTGACGAAATAATGCGCGATCTGGGTGCGGTTGGCGTTGGGACGATAAACGTGCAGCCCGACCGTGAGCGGCTCTAGGAAATAGGGCGCGCCCGCCGCGCCGCCTTCCGCCGCCCACCCTTGCGTCCCGTCGGGCAATTGCAATTGCCACCACACATAACCGAAGCGGCATTGGTAGCCGCCCACCACCTGCGCCACCGTGTCATAGGTCAGCAAACGCACTTCCACGCCGCCCGCCGCGCCGGTGGCGGGGCGATCCTTGAGGCTGAGGCCGTAGGTGGTGACCACGCGCGCCGTCCCGCCGACGGTCAGGCGCGGGGTGACCAGGCCGTCGCACGGGTTTTGTGCGTGGCTGGGTGGGGCGGGGACAGTGGGGAGCAACAAGGCGAAAAGCAGCAGCAAAACAAGCGCACGTCGTGGCATCGCAACCTCCGCAGGTGGAATCTCGGGCGATCATACCACGTTCGGCGGGGCGTGGGTGACGCTTGAGGGGCGTTTGCGCGACGCCCGCATGGTGCGCCAAGGGGTTGGGCGATTTTTACGGGCTTTTTATCGCTTTGCAACAGGTGTTTTGGCTTGCAGGGGGCGATGTTGTGCTACGATACGAATATAGCACCCTCACCGCAGGGAACACGTCGCCCAAGCGCCACGTTTGCTACTCTCATCGTGACCTCTTGCCTGCCATGTTTTCCACACCGTGACGCCCTCAATGCCTCTTCCCTGCGCGGAGGAGCGCTCCTCGGTTCGGCACGGTAGGAGGAAACCCAACATGCGCACCATAGCTCATCTTCGACGCGCGGGCGCGCTTTTGGCGCTGCTTGCGCTGCTTATATTGTTGCGTGCTCCGGCTTGGGGGCAAGCCGGGGGCTTTCGCGAGACGTTCGACGACCCCGCGCTGCCCGAATGGGAACATTCTGCAGGCGTGGCGGTGGTCAACGGCGCACTGCAGATCAAGGCGAACAACTTTGCTTTTCACGGCGGAGAGTTGCAGGACGGCACGCTAAGCGTCCGAGCGCGCGTTCAAGGGGAAGGCGACGCCGTGTTTTCCCTCCGCGTCAGCGATACGGGCAGCTATCACGTGGTGGTGGTAGGCGGAAACGCTTTGTCGCTCCAGCGAGAAGCGGCGGGTGAGGGATTGAGCGAGCTGGGCAACGTCCCGCTGCCCGCGCCGCTCGGCGCGGAGTGGTTTAGCCTTACGGTTGTGCTCCGAGGCCCGACGATCAACGTGGCGCTGAACGGCGCGCCGTTGCTCCAAGCCGACGATCCGTCGCCCTTGCCGCCCGGGGGAGTGGCTTTCGAGGCGTTGGGCGCGGCCACGTTGGAGGTGGACGAGGTGGGTTGGGAGGGCGGCGGCGAGCCGATGCCGCCCGCCGAACCTGCCGAGCCTGCTCAGCCCACTGAGCCGACCCCGCCCGCCCAAGCCGCGCCAGCGCCCCAAGCGCCCGTCGCCCCGCCGCAAGATTATCGCCCGGGAGCCTGGGTGCGCACCGGCGGGCCGTTGGGCGGGCTGGGCTACGATATTCGCATGAGGCCGGACAACCCCGATGTGCTCTATGTGACGGACTCTTGGGCGGGCGTTTTTATGAGCACGGACGGCGGGCGAACGTGGTTTCCTTCCAACAACGGCATCACCGCCCGCGCCAGCTTTTCCGGCGACGCGATCCCGATCTTTTGCCTGACCATTGACCCGCACAACCCGAACATCATTTGGGCGGGCACGCAAAACGTGCGCGGCATTTTCAAGTCCACCGACGGCGGCCAAAGCTGGATGGAGATGGACAACGGCGTGACGGAAAAGGCGCTGACACTTCGCGGCTTTACGGTGGACCCGCGCTCTTCGGATATTGTCTACGCTGCCGCCGAGATCAGCAGTTGGGAATGGGCGGGTCAAGAGCACTTTGGGCGCGAGTTCGACATGGTGAAGGGCGTGGTATACAAAACCACCGACGGCGGCCAATCGTGGCAAGCGATCTGGCGTGGCGACAACCTGGCGCGCTACGTGTGGATCGACCCGCGCGACCCGAACGTGATCTACGTTTCGACGGGCATTTTTGACCGCGAGGCGGCCAACTCCGACCCCGCCAGCGGCACGCCGGGCGGCGTGGGTGTGCTCAAGAGCACGGACGGCGGCCAGACGTGGCAGCAGATCAACAACGGGTTGGGCAACCTGTACGTCGGCTCGCTCTTTATGCACCCGACCAACCCCGATATTTTGCTGGCGGGCACGGGCAACAACCAATATCGTGAGGGCGGAGGGGTCTATTTGACCACCGACGGCGGGCAGTCTTGGCAATATGTGCTCCAAAACCACAACATCAACTCGGTGGAGTTCGCCACCTCCGACCCGAACATCGCCTACGCGGGCGGCTCCGACGCTGTTTTCCGCAGCGAGGACGGCGGCCACACCTGGCAGCAGGTCAGCGGGGGCAATGACGGTTGGGGGCCGCCGGGCGTGCGCGCGGGCTTCCCGATTGACTTCCAAGTGGACCCACGCGACGCGAACCGCATTTTTGCCAACAACTACGGCGGCGGAAACTTCCTCAGCGAGGACGGCGGGCGCACGTGGCAGGTTGCCAGTGCGGGCTACACCGGCGCGCAAGT
>JALSSH010000238.1 GCA_026984385.1 Ardenticatenia bacterium
GCAACTGTTGCCCGCCTTGCTGGAAGCCCCCGAGCCGACCGTTGCGCAGTTGATGGACTGGGCTTGGAGTGTCCAGACGCCCGACGCGCTCAAGCAGCAGGGCGCGCAGCTCATGCTGGCGCTTCCCTCGCAGGTGTTGCACGATGATTTTGCCGCCTGCTCGGTTTTCGACGCGCGCGGGGACGTGACGCGGATCGCGGCGCCGACGCTGGTGATCGGCGCGAGCGACGACCGCATGGTCCCGCTCAAATTCAGCCGCACCCTGGCCGAAAGTCTCCCGCAGGCCGAGCTGGTCGTGTTGGAAGGAGCGGGCCACATGTTCCCGCTAGAGCGTCCGCAAGAGCTGGCCGACGTGGTAGCGGAGTGGCTGGAGCGGCAATCATGGTAAAACGCGCGTTACGACGCTTGGCGGGCGTCCTGGCCGGTTACGGAAGCGGGTGGCTGACACGCGCGTTGCTGCGGCAAGGCGGGCGTTCGGCGTTAGGAGCAGCCTTGGGCGCGGCGGTGAGTGCCGTCCCGAAGCCCGCCGAGCGCGTCTACACGCAAGTTTTTTCCGTCACGCCTCCGCTGACGGTTTACGTGCGCGGGGAGCGTTGCCGTGTGACGTTGCGCCCCGCCGAAGCGCCCCGCGTGACCTTGGAAGCGCACATCACCCACCCGGGCGTGGAGTTCGTCACCGAGCAAGACGCGGCGGGCGTCTACATCGTGCTGAAACGCGCGCCGGTGATCGGCGCGGTGGCGCGTGTGGACTTTACGCTGCACGTGCCCAGAGGAACGCATTTGGCGTTGCGCCTGAAGACGGGCGAGGTGCTTTTGGCAGAGATCGAGGGACTCTTGGAGCTTTCGGCGGCGCACGTGTTCACCTTGTCGGAAGCTGCGAGCGCAAACGTTAACGGTCAGGAAACGAGTTCAACGGAGCGGGGATGATGAACGACACGCGAGTTTACGAAAAGTTGGCGCACCTGACCGACACCCTGGGGCGCTATCGCTACCGCGCGCCGATGCCTCTTGCATGGCGCGTTTATGAGGGGCTGGCAATGGACGAGCCGCTTCCCGCTCCCGATGCCGAAGGGTGGCGACCGCTGGCGGCGGGCGAGCTTTGGGGCGCGAGCGGCGAACGCTTTGCGCTGGCGGCGAGCTTTAGCGTGCCGCAAGCGTTCGCAGGGCGACCGCTGGTGTTGCGCGTGACGCTTGAGGCGCTGCTCGGCGATCCTTCGGCCAAACTCTTCAGTGCGCCGCAGGCGCTGGCCGAGGTGCACGGGCTGAGCGCACCGCTCCAGGGACTGGACACGTTGCACCGCGAAATTTGGCTGGCGGACAACGCGCCTGCCGAGCGCCATGTACAAGTGCTCTTGGACGGCTTCGCCGGCATCAGCCAACCCGCCAACCACCGCGTGCACATGCAGGAAAGCGCGCTCGCGTGGCTGGACGCCGACGTGGAGGGGCTATATTGGGACGCGCGCGTGCTGCTGGAGGTGATCGCCACCTTGCCGCAAACCTCCCCCGAGCGCGCCCACTACTTGCACACGCTGGATGAAGCTTTCCGCCTGTTAGACTGGGGCGATCCACCCAACGGGCCGTTTTTCGCCGCGATCAAACGCGCGCGGGCCTATTTGCAAGCGCGCGTCTTCGAGCAAACGCCGCCTGAGGCCGTCGCGCCCCGCCCTGTGGTGCACGCGCTGGGGCACGCGCATCTGGACGTGGCCTGGCTCTGGCCGCTGCGCGTGACCCGCATCAAGGCGGCGGATACGTTCGCCAACGCCCTAGCGCTGATGGCCCACGACCCGAATTACACCTACACGCAAAGCCAACCGTACCTTTACCGCGTGATCGCGCAAGACCGCCCGCAACTCTTCGCGCAGGTCAAAGCGCAGATCGAGGCGGGACGTTGGGACGCCACCGGTGGGATGTGGGTCGAGCCGGACACCAACATCCCAAGCGGCGAGGCGTTGGTGCGCCAGTTGCTTTACGGGATGCGCTACTTTCAGCAAGAGCTGGGCGTGCGCCCCCAAGTGCTTTGGCTGCCGGATACGTTCGGCTTCAGCGCGGCGTTGCCGCAACTGATGCGCCAGGCCGGGCTGCGCTACTTTTTCACCTCCAAGCTGAGCTGGAATGAGTATACGCGCTTTCCGTATGATACGTTTTGGTGGGAGGGATTGGACGGCTCACGGGTGTTGGCACACATGGCGACCACGCCCAGCTTGGCCGTGCGCGCCCAGGGGATCGAGCGCACCACCTACGACGCGCGGATGCACGCTCAGGAAGTTTGGGAGACGTGGACGCGCTATCGGCAAAAGCGGCTCAATCACCACGTGCTGATGGCCTATGGCCTGGGCGACGGCGGTGGTGGCCCCACTCGCGAGATGAGCGAGCGCCGCGCGCGCATGGAAAACTTGGCGGGCTTCCCGCAGGTGATGCCCAGCACGGCGGAATGCTTCTTCGCCGATCTGGAAAACGCCGCTTCCCAAGAGCTGCCACGCTGGGTCGGGGAGCTGTATTTGCAATACCATCGCGGCACCTACACCAGCCAAGCGCGCGTCAAGCGCCACAACCGCAAGCTCGAAGCGTTGCTGCACGACGCGGAGGCGCTGGCTACAAGCGCGTATTTGCTGGAAGGGGACTACCCACAAGAGGCGCTCGAACGCGCGTGGGAAACCTTGCTGTTGCACCAGTTCCACGACATCTTGGCGGGCACGGCTATTGGCTCGGTATACGAGGAAGCGGAACAGGCCTATCAGGAAGCCGAGCAGGCCGTGCGCACCGCCCGTGACGCCGCCATCCAGACGCTGGCGCGCCATGTGCGTTGGGATGTGGGGATGCAAGGGCTGGTGGTCTTCAACACGCTCAGTACAGACGAAGGCGGCCCGATTGAGGTCACGTTGCCCGGCACGGGCGCGGTGGAGATCGTCGGGCCGAGCGGGCGGCGCAAGCCGATCCAGTGGCTGGACAAAGAGGCGCGCCGTGCGCTGGTGATCCCCAACCACGTGCCGCCCTACGGTCACAAAGCC
>JALSSH010000239.1 GCA_026984385.1 Ardenticatenia bacterium
AAATGGGCGGATGAGCTGGATTGCGCTGCATGGTCAGCCTTTGGGATGAGCGTACACGGTTGGGATTATTTTACAGTAATTGCAAACGGTTCTCAATTGCGGATTTTTCTTTATTATCCGCAATGAGTGGAGCGGGGGAAGTGTCGGGTTGCACGTCGTGGGGCGCGTTTTTGCAGTGGGGGGGATTGGAAACACTAGGGGGAAGCGTTCCCCTTGTGGGCTTGTTCCCGCTTGGTGAGGGGAAAAGAGCCGCGCCCGCTCCTAAGCCGCTCGCTCCCTTCTCCATGAGGGAGAAGGGCCGGGGATGAGGGCTTGCTGGTGGGCAGTGTCGTGCCGAGCGGAACTTAGCGGCTGGCAAGCGTCTCATAGATCGCGGGACGATAGCGCGGTTCGGGGATCGGCAGCCCTTTTTCGCGCATCATGGCGATGATCGCGTCACGGGCGATCAAAACTTGTTCCAATGCTTCTTGAGGGGTCTGGCCGTGCGCGGAGCACATTTCGAAATCGGGAATGTCGGCAATATAGGCGTTGTCTTCGGGGCTATAGAAGATGTTGATATGGTAGTCTTTCATGTGTTGTTGTCCTCCGATTCTTCGTTTTCTAATTGTAGATTATACCGCTCCACCAGTTTTAGAAACTGCTTAATTTGATAGGGTTTGGCTTGGTTGTTTTTGTCACGTTGAAGTGAGATGCCCTGGGGAATGTCAGGGTGCTCAAAAATGTAATGACTTCCATTCACGCGATTGAGAGTAAACCCAAAGCTCTCGACCAGGGTAAGAAATTCGCTAAACCGAATATTCTTAGCCCCGCGTGAGATTTTCAACAAGAGTTTGCGTTTCTTGCTCAAGTTGACCTCCTCACTGCGTTCTTGTTCTCATTCCCTCATGGCAAGGGGAAGGAGGGCCGCGCCCGCTCCTAAGCCGCTCGCTCCCTTCTCCATGAGGGAGAAGGGCCGGGGATGAGGGCCGCTCGCCGAAAGGCTCACATCTCTTGGCGGCCTTGCAGCGCGCGCAGCAAGGTGACCGCGTCCACGTATTCCAGATCGCCGCCGACGGGCAGCCCGCGCGCCAACCGGGTGATCTTGACGCCAGTGGGGGCCAGTTGGCGTTGGATGTACATGGCGGTTGCGTCGCCTTCCATGCCCGGGTTGGTGGCGATGATCACCTCCAGGATGCCTTCGCGCTGGACACGGGCGACAAGTTCGCGGATTTTCAGGTTATCGGGGCCGACGCCTTCCACCGGCGAGATCGCGCCGTGCAACACGTGATAGCGGCCCTGATAGGCGCCGGTGCGCTCAACGGCGAGCACGTCGAGCGGGTCTTCCACCACGACGAGTTGCGTTTTTTCGCGGTTGGGGTCGCGGCAGATCGCGCACGGGTCTTCTTCGGTGATGTTGTAGCAGACCGAGCAATAGCGGGTTTTGCTTTTCAGCTCGGCGATGGCGGTGGCAAGCGTTTGGGAAAGCTCGTCGGGCGCGCGGAGCAAATAGTAGGTGAGGCGGGAGGCGGTTTTGGGGCCGACCCCAGGCAGACGGGAAAAGGCTTCGATCAGGCGCGTGACCGGTTCGGGAACGGCGCTGCTCATGGCGGGTGCACTCCTGGGTTGGGCGCGGGCTATCGCGCCGAGATCACAACGTGGGACATGGCCTCGATCAGTGTTTCCGGCCAGGGCGGAGGAAACGGATCGCTGCGGGCGACCACCCACAACATGCCGCGCAGATGGCTGAAGGTGATAAGTTGCAGTTGGCCGTCGGCGAGCGTGTAGTAGAGCTTGCCGTAGACCGGCTGAGTGGAATCACGCGCGCAGGGGATGCTGGTGTAAACGGAGGCCGTCTCCGTTGGGGCGAGCACGTCGGCGACCTCGGCGATGGGCAAGGTGACGCAATTCCAGTTCATCACCAAATGCATTTCCTCGGCGCTTTTGACTTCCACCGTGAAGGACGGCAGCTCGCCGAGCCGATGGACAACGCGGGTGGTGGGGCCGTCGTATTGCACCTCCCACCCCTCACCGACGCCGAACTTGAACTGCCCTTGCGCGTCCGAAAAGACGCCCGGGCCGACCATCGGCTGGGGGGGGAGCACTTCCTGGCGCAGCCGAGACCAGGCGAAAAGCACGGCCAACCCCACCGAAGCCAGCAACAGCACCACGATCAGCAAATCCAGCAACGGCTCTAGCCCTGTGCGTGTGCGTTTAGCGGCCACCCGCGCCCCCTTTGTTTTCTGCGCCGAACGGATCGGCGCGCCCGTTTACCCCAGCAGACCGCCCATTCCAGGCGGCAGCATGGATTGCAGCCCGCCGGTCAGTCCGCTCATGCGCTCTTCGGCCAGCGCCTTGCTCTGCTCGATGGCCTGGTTAACCGCCGCCAGCAGCAAATCTTGCAAGTCGGCGGCCCATTCCTCGTCGTCCAGGTCCAGCGCGTCTTTGTCTATGGTGATGGATTGGACCTCCTGTTGCCCGTTGATGACTACGGTCACCGCGCCGCCGCCCACACTGACGGTGAGCTGTTCTTCGGCCAGGGCTTCTTGGGCGGCCTGCATCTCTTCTTGCATCTTTTGGATTTGGCGCAAAAGCGCGGCCTGGTTCGTTCCCCCGCTCGGGATACCTTGAAGGCCGCCTTTGCCGCTACGTCGTCTCGCCATCTTGATCACCTCGTTTCGTGTGGTTAGTTCTCTTCGTCCTCTTCCACCGCCACCAACTCCGCGCCCAGCTCGTGCACGGCGTAAGCGAGCAGATCGTCTTGGGCCAGCGCGTTATGGTGTTCGGCGTCCTGCGCGAGTTCTTCGGCGGCCACCACCTGCACCTTGACTTGGAGCGGCACGCCGAGCACATGGGCCAGGGTCTGTTCTAGCGCTTGGCGGGTTTTCGGCGCTTCCAGCTTTTGGCGGAAGATCTCCACGTTCACGCCCAGGATCAACGTGTCTTCGCGCACATCGCGGGGATGCGCGTGTTGGAGCAGCGCGGGCAAGGTGCGGTGGGCGCGTTTGGCTTGCACAAGCACGGTTTCCCA
>JALSSH010000240.1 GCA_026984385.1 Ardenticatenia bacterium
GCTGCGGCCAACGACGGTAAAGGGTTGGGGATTGATTTAGGCGTGTACTTGGGTATTGCGCTGATCTCGATGGGTGTGGCGAGCATGTTGCGCTTGCTTCGTGGAGCGGGGAAAGGCGCGACAGGCGGCACATTGCCGAATGGTAGCTATGCGCCGACGGAGTACCCGACTGCCGCACCGACCATTCGCCCCCATGTGGTGCAGGACCGAACCGGCACCGGCATGTACGGGCCGAGCCGTTACCGTCCTGAAGCCACCGCAGGGCCGAACGCGCCGACATGGGATCGTCAAGCGCGCCCGGTTCACGAGACCGTATCTCGTTACAGTCGCCCCGACGCGCGAACGGCTTACGCGCGTTCTGAGGACGCTTACAGCGAATACGACGACTACCGTGCGCCTTCCCGCTATGGTGAAGAACAAATGCCGCTTTACGGAGATACCGAATACGATGCCTTTGGGGACGATTACGACGACATGCTCGACGATCCGGACGAGTTGCCCCAGATGCGCTATAGCAGTCGCCGTCCTGCGCGCCGTGCTCGCCCCGTGCCTCCGCCACCAGAAGACGCCGACGCGCTTACGTCGCGCGTGGAAGATATTATTCAGCGCAGCCGCAAGCGTCGCGATCTGGGGCCGGAAGATTTGGCGGATGATTTTATCCAACGTGCTCAGTGGGACGAGGACGCTCCGGAAGACTTACCTTACTGAGCTTGCGGTTATGCGCGGTACGGCGGCCCGCAAACCAGCGCGCTGTGGCGACCGTTTACCTGCGTGAGCACGACGACCGCTTCCGCTCCGTCACCGGATAGTTTGAGCCGACGCAGCAGCCCTTCCGGCGTTAGGGGGCTGCCGCGTTTTTTGATCGTGACACGCCCGATGCCTCGGGTGCGCAACGTTGCGCGTAGCCGCTTGAGGTTGAAGGGCAACCATTCCCAGATCGGCCAGGCGCGCGCCCAGGGGCTGGGTGTGTAACGCTCTCCGGTGAGGTAGGCGATTTGCGGGTCCAGCCGATATAGCGGGATGCCCAGTCGCGCGGCCAACTCGCTGAGTAGCCCGGCGCGGATGATCGACGGATCGGGTTCGTAGAGCACGGCGCGCGGCTCAGAAAGCGGCAGCGGCGGTAGCTCGGCAGGGCAGAGCGTTTCTCCAAATCCGTCCAGTTCCAAGCGCGTCGCCCAACGTCCGCGAAAACCTAACGCGCCTCCCCACAGCACAGCTTCTTTCAGTGCACCGGCCAAGCTGATGAACTCCACGCCTGCGCCTTGCTCGCAATATGTGCGCAATTCGTCTAAGCGCACCCCGGGGGAAAGTTTGACGCCCCAGGCGCTGAAGTGCCAGCCGTGTAATACGTCGAGCGGCGGGATGTAGGCGCGCACGCTGAAAATACGCCGCCCTGCGGCGCGGCGCGCCGGATCGAAAAACGCAGCCTCCAGGCCGCGCAAGGGCAGCGGGTGTTGCAAGTCCGCTTGGAGCAGGTAAGCGCTCCGTCCGTAAACCGCTAGATTTTCCCGCGCCATGCGCAAACGCAACGGATCGCGATCCAGCGCGTAGACGGCGCAACCTGCCAGCGCGGCCAGCGCCAATGTATCTCCACCGATCCCGCAGCCGAGATCGGCCAGGTGCGCGGGGTGGAGCGTGGCAAAGCGGCGAGCGCGCCATAGGGCGATCTGTTCGCCGCTGGCCTGCTCCAGCGCGTCAGGGGTAAAGAACATTTCTGCCGCGCGGGAAAACTTGCGCGCGGCCCGTTGACGTAGGCGGGCCAAAGTCAACACCGCGCTCGCTACGTCCGGCGGCAAAGTGCGCCGTAGCGCGGTCAGCAAAGGGAGCGTGTGCACGTCGGAGAGGTCGGCGCAAGCCAGTTGCGCCAGCGCCGCATGTCCTTCAGCATTGAGCAGTGCGGAAAAAGTGGCGGGATTCACGGTTGGGGACAAGTCGGTGAGCGTTCGCCGAACGGGAAACGTGGCGCGTTGGGGACGCTGTGGGCGCGCCGCCGTGCGCCATTCGGCGCACCACGCGCAGCGGAGCTGCGCGTCGCCGCGCGAAGCGCGGGGCGGGCGGCGCGCCCGATCCGCGCACGCGCTCGTTGGGCGCCCACGTTCTTTGCCGGCAAACGTTACAGTTGCTCAAGCAACTGCACGAATTCGGCCCACTCCTCCGGCTCAAAGATCAACGTTCCCCAGTCCATCTCCACTTCCACGTCCTCATCCTTGCCGTGTTCTTGTTGCGCCTCGTGCATCAAGGCTACGAATTCCTGCCATTCCTCGGTAAAAAAGTGTGCCGTCACCGGCCCCAACTCGACATGATAGGTCACCTCGCCATCCGGCTCTTCGGCTTTCCAAGCTACGTAATGAGGTGTTTCGGCCAGCGTTTCGACGGAAATGTCGTCCGGCTTTTTGCTCATTTTCTCTCCTGAGATATAGTCCGTGCTCCGTTAATCGTGCGTATTCGGCGGTAGTGGCGTCTCGTGGCGTATCTCTGCATGACGTGTCAGCACCAAATCACGCGCATAAAGCCACACTTCGCCTTCCCACTCGCGCGCAAAACCCGCCTGCGCATAAACGGCCACTTGGGTTTTGGGCGGCTTAACGCGCACTCGGGCTTGCCCCAACGCCGCCGCCAAACGGCGTGCATCACGTGCCGCTTCGCGCAGCTCTGCATCGGGCACATCCAGATAGCCGATCTTAAGCGCAGGCGGATTGTCGGTTGGCTTGGCCGGGTTGAGGATCAAGACGCCTTCGGAAGGCGTCCCCGACCAGCCGTAGACCAAGCCGGCGCTCAAGCGTTCTCGTAGCAACGATGGCGTGATGCGGTAAAAAGTCCAGTTCCATTCCAGGCTGCCGCCCATCCGCTCAAAATGTGCGGAACGTTGTAGCCATTCCTGTACGCGCGTCAAATCCTCCACACCGAGCGCGCGCCACCCTTGTGGCGGTTCGTCGAGCGCGGGCGCGTGCAAGATCGCGCACATCAGCTCTTGTCGAAAGCCGGTTTCGCGCGCCAATTGATGT
>JALSSH010000241.1 GCA_026984385.1 Ardenticatenia bacterium
GAGCTGACCGGTACTAAGGGTCGAGGGCTTATCGAGCGGGTGATGCGGAGGGGTGTGCGTTCTAGGGTTACTGATGACTATGCTCAAGTGAATAGTGTGAATGCAGAGAAGGCGTTGAAGTTGGTGGTTATGGCGGTGGGGGTACACCCGGTCACATCTCGAACCCGGCAGTTAAGCCCACCTGCGCCGATGGTACTGGAGGGGTAGCCCTCCGGGAGCGTAGGTCGCCGCCAACTTCGCCCTTCTCTTTCCTTCTCCCCTGCCCCCCACCCTGACCTAAAAACTGCATAACCTGCTTAAACAGCGCGCACTTTCGGCGCGCTGTTTGCGTCCCCCTCTTTCCTCCATCCCCCAACGCAATAAGTGACATCTTGCCCCTCTTTTGAGGCCAAAACGCGCTGCGAATCGGTTTCAAAATCCGTCCCAATGTGGTATCTTTATCCCGCCTTCTGAACCAATGATTTGGAGCCAAAGGAGTTTGACACTCCCCCGGCTTTATGTTAATCTCGCGCTGTTTGTTCCGTTTGGAACAAGCGGAGCTTAATGGTTTTCATAATAAAACGGAGATTTTGGCCGTGCTATCAGACTTTGCACCCATTGCCTCGCTTTTTGCTCTCTCCGTGCTTGTTGGCGTGATGATCCTCTTCATGTCACGCATGTTGGGGCCGTTCCGCCCCACCGCGCGCAAACTTGTTCCCTACGAAAGCGGTATGCGGCCTTACGGTGACGCTATCCGTCGTATTCCGGTCAAGTTCTATCGCGTGGCGGTGCTTTTCATCCTCTTCGATATCGAAGTGATCTTCTTCCTTCCCTGGGCGGTCGTGTTCCGTGATCTGCGCCTTTACGGCCTGGCGGTGATGGGCTTTTTCTTCCTGGTGTTGACGGTTGGTTTTGTCTACGAATGGATGGTCGGAGGGCTGGAATGGGACTGACATCGAAGCTCGGCGAGATGGGCGTCATCACCGTGCGGTTGGAAGACGCGGTGAACTGGGCGCGCACCCGTGCCATGTGGCCCATGCTGTTCGGCCTGGCCTGTTGCGCCATCGAGATGATGAGCACCCAGGCCTCGCTTTACGATCTTTCGCGCTTCGGCATGGAGCTTATGCGCCCCAGCCCGCGCCAAAGCGATCTGATGATCGTGGCGGGCCGCGTGACGCGCAAAATGGCCCCCGTCTTGCGTCAACTCTATGACCAAATGCCCGAGCCGAAATGGGTGCTTAGCATGGGCGATTGTGCGTCATGTGGCGGTGTCTTCAACAATTACGCGGTCGTGCAAGGCGTGGATGAAATTGTGCCGGTGGACGTGTACGTGGCTGGTTGCCCGCCCCGCCCCGAGCAACTCATTCACGGCATTATGATGTTGCACGAGCGCGTTAAACAAGAGCACATCTCGGACTGGGCGTAAGTGTGAACCAAAGTGAGTAGACCATGACCGCGCTAAACCCTATCGAGGCTTTGCAGGCGGCCTTTGCGGACGCTATCGAGGATGCGCAAACTTTTCGCGGCGAAACCACGATCGTTGTGGCGCGTGAGGCCATTGTGGACGTGTGCCGCTATTGCCGCGACACCGAAGGGCTGGCTTATAACTTCCTTTCGGACGTGACTGGTGTGGACTATCATCCTCAAGAGCCGCGTTTTGGCGTGCTCTATCATCTTTATTCGATGATCCACAACCGTTCCTTGCGGCTCAAAGTGCTTTTGCCCGGCGACGACCCCGTCGTGCCCAGCGTGACCGAAGTCTATCCGGCGGCCAACTGGTCGGAACGCGAAATTTACGACCTGCTGGGCGTGCGCTTCAGCGGCCATCCGGATATGCGTCGCATTTTGCTTCCCGACGACTGGGAAGGCCATCCGCTGCGCAAAGATTACCCGCTGGGCAAAGAAACGGTGCAGTTTTCCTTCAACTTTGACCACGTGGATCAGTACAAGCCGTATGCGCAAGAGTAGCTGCCGGTCAGTGGAGTGAATGAGCGATGACGGGAATTCGGGATAGTGCCTGGGAAGGCGATCTAGAACAGCTCAAGGGCCTGGTTTCGGAGCGGGCGCTGACCGGCGAAACGATGGTGCTCAACATGGGGCCGCAGCACCCCAGCACGCACGGCGTGTTGCGCCTGATCTTGGAGCTTGACGGCGAGACCATCGTCAACTGTACGCCGGACGTCGGTTATTTGCATACCGGCATCGAAAAGACGTTTGAGTCCAAACGCTATGAGCAAGCGGTCGTGCTCACCGACCGCATGGACTACCTCAACCCGCTGGGCAACAACTTGGCCTATTGCCTGGCGGTGGAAAAGCTCACCGAACTGGACGTGCCGCCGCGCGCCCAATATCTGCGCGTATTGCTCGCCGAGCTGACGCGCATCAACAGCCATTTGGTGTGGCTGGGCACGCACGCGCTGGATATTGGCGCGATGAGCGTTTTCCTCTATTGCTTCCGCGAGCGCGAAAAGGTGCTGGATATCTTCGAGATGGTCGCGGGGCAGCGCATGATGGCGACGTATTTTCGCCCGGGCGGCTTGTGGCGTGACGTGCCGGAGGAGTTCGAGCCGGCGGTGCGTGACTTTTTGGATTACTTCCCCGCCAAGATTGACGACTACGAGAAATTGCTCACCGAAAACCCGCTCTGGCGTGACCGCACCCAGGGCATCGGCTACCTCAGCGCAGATGACGCGGTGCGTCTGGGCTGCACAGGGCCGACCTTGCGCGGCTCGGGCGTCAATTGGGACATCCGCAAAGCGATCCCCTACAGCAGCTACGATCACTTTGAGTTTGACGTGCCGCTGGGCCAACACGGGGACGTTTACGACCGTTATTTGATCCGCATCGAGGAAATGCGCCAAAGTCTGCGCATTGTCCGCCAGGCGCTGGACAACTTGCCGAGCGGGCCGGTGCGCTCGAACAATCGTAAATATGTCCCGCCGCCGCGCTCGGAGATCGGGCACAGCATGGAGGCGCTGATCCATCACTTCAAGCTGTGGACGGAAGGCTTCCGCCCACCGGAAGGTGAGGTCTATGTGCGGGTCGAAAGTCCGCGCGGTGAGTTGGGTTGCTTCCTGGCAAGCGATGGCAGCCCGCGCCCCTGGCGTGTGCACTTCCGCACGCCCAGCTTTATCCACCTCAGCGCCTTGCCGCACATGGCAAAGGGGCACATGATCGCGGACTTGGTGGGCATTGTGGGCAGTATTGATATTGTGCTTGGCGATTGCGACCGCTGATCGGCGGCGTTACGTGTGGAGTGGATGCCGTGCTGGCTGAAAAGTACCCTGAACGCATCAAGCAAATTTTCGCAAAGTATCCGGACAAACGCTCGGCGGTGATGCCGTTGCTGTACCTGGCTCAAGAAGAGTACGGCTGGCTGACCGAAGAGGCTTTGCGTGAGGTGGCGGGCTTATGTGATATAGACCCGACCCAGGCGCGCTCCATCGCCGGCTTTTACACCATGTTCGCCGAAAAGCCGAAGGGCAAATATTGGTTGCAAGTGTGTACCGATTTGCCTTGTGCCTTGCGCGGCGCGGATCAGTTTTTCCATGAGCTGTGCGAGTATTTGGGGGTAGACCCTGAGCACGGCGGCACAACCGACGACGGGCTTTTTACCGTTGAGCCGGTGATGTGCTTGGCCGCTTGTGACAAAGCGCCGGTGCTGCAAAACAACTTCCACTTCCACGAGAATTTGAATATCGAGCACGCCAAGCAGTTGATCGAAAAGTGGCGCGCAGAAGCAGCCGCCGAAGAGGATAAAGACGACGAGGCGGAGTAGAGGGCGATGAGCGCCGCGATGGGCACGGCATGGCAAACAGTCACACTCGGCGCGGACGATTACGACGCGATCCGTGCTCTGTGGGAGGAAGCCGGTTTGCCGATCAAACGCAAAGGCCGCGACAGCCGCGAGCAGTTCGCCGCACAGATGGCGCGCGGTTGCCAAACGGTGCTGGGCGTGCGTGACGCGGAAGGGTGTTTGATCGGCGTGGTGGTTGCCACACACGACGGGCGCAAAGGCTGGATCAATCGCCTGGCCGTGCATCCGGACCATCGTCGTCAAGGTTTGGGACGCTATTTGATCGCACAAGCCGAGGCAGCGCTCCGCGCGCAAGGGATGCAGATTGTCGCGGCGCTGGTGGAGGATTGGAACGAGGCGAGCTTGGCGCTTTTCCAAGCGACGGGCTACGTGCTCCACCGCGATATTTTTTACCTGACCAAGCGGGAGAGCGATGACGTTTAGTGCATCGTGGCGCGCAGATTGGGCGCGCGTGGTCGCCGTAAGCGGTGTGCCGATTGTGCTGGTTGGGTTGTTGATAGCGCTGTTTTCCATAGTAAAGATGCCCTGGCCGCCGGACCAGCCGCCAACGACACGCTACGGCGTAACGATCTCGTTTTTTGAGCGTTTGCGCGGCGCGCAAGTGGGCCTGCCGCAAGATGCGCCCGCCGCGCTCAGCGGCAAAGACACGCGCTGGCAGGCGCGGCGGGTGTGGGACGGGCTGGCGCTGGTGGGGCTGGTGCTCGGGCTGTGGAGCTTGCTCGCGCTGCTTTGGGCGGGCAGTCCGCGCGCGTTAGGCGCGTTGGTCGCCGTCGGCGCTTTTGGGATAGCGTATAGCCTGACGGTAGGGCTTGCCGCCGCCGCGATAGTAGCGGCTTACGGCTATGGGTTGGTGCTTTTCGGCGCGGCGTTGAGTTGGCTGGGTCTTTCTGCGGTGGGCCTCGCGGCACACGGGCACGCAGTGAAAGAGGCACGGACAGGAAGCGACGAACGATGACGCATATTTTGCTACGCAACCGTGATATTCCCGATATTTGGCAGTTTGAAACCTACACGGCCAACGGCGGCTATGAGGCGCTGAGGCAGGCCGTCACGGAGATGACGCCCGACGAGGTGATCCAGGTGGTGCTGGACTCTAACTTGCGCGGGCGTGGCGGCGCGGGCTTTCCGGCGGGGCGCAAGTGGAGCTTTATCCCCAAGGACGCCAAGACCAAATATGTGGTGGTCAACGCGGACGAAAGCGAGCCGGGCACCTTCAAAGACCGCGAGCTGCTGGAAAAGAACCCCCACCAAGTGATCGAGGGCGCGCTCATCGCCGCCTATGCGATCCAGGCCAGCGGGGTTTATATCTACTGTCGCGGTGAGTTTTGGGACTTGGCCCACGCGCTGGAAGAACGCATCGCCGAGGCGGAAGCGGCTAATTTGGCCGGTGAGGACATCCTCGGCAGCGGTTGGAGCTGCCCAGTGCGCGTGCATTTGGGCGCGGGCGCGTATATTTGCGGCGAGGAAACCGCTTTGCTCAACAGCTTGCAGGGGCTGCTGGGCCAACCGCGCGTGCGTCCGCCTTTCCCCGCACAAATGGGCGGTGGCCTCTACTATCAGCCGACCGTTGTTAACAACGTCGAGACGCTTTCTAACGTGCCCTGGATCATTCGCAACGGCGCGGAAGCCTATCGGCAGATCGGCACGGAGCGCAGCTCCGGCCCGAAGATTTTTTGCTTGAGCGGGCACGCGGCCAACCCGGGCAACTACGAGTTGCCGCTCGGGATCACCTTCCGCGAGCTGATCTTTGAGCACGGCGGCGGCGTCTGGAAAGAGAAAGCGCTCAAGGCGATCTTGCCCTCCGGCGCCAGCGGCCCGATCCTGCCCGCGACCGATGAAGTGCTTGAAACGCCCTTGACCTATGAGGACGTGGCCGCCGTCGGCAGCACGTTGGGGTCGGCTTCTGTGATCTTGTTGGACGAGGACACAGATATCGTTTGGGCGGCGGCCAAGATGATTCACTTCTTCAAGCATGAGAGCTGCGGAAAGTGCACGCCTTGTCGTGAGGGCACGTATTGGCTGGATCGCATTTATGCGCGTTTGCTCAGCGGCCAGGCCACGCCCCATGATTTGGAAGTGTTGGAAACCGTGCCGCAGCAAATGGACGGCTTGACGTTGTGCGCGCTGGGGCAATTTGCACGCAGCCCCGTTTGGGCCACGTTGGAGCACTTCCGCGAGGAGTACGAGCAGTACGTCGGCCTGCGTGAAGCGAAGGCCGAGCGCGCATGAGCGATGCGCCGTCCCCCTCGCCCACTGAGCGTGTCCCGCCGATTGTGCATTTGTTGGGGCACGCTATCGCCCGCGAACCGCACGTAGCGGTGCATTATCTGTTGCGCGGCGAAGAATGGCTTTTGCGTGGGCAAGCGGAACGAGCGCGGGCGGACTTTTTGCGGGCGCGAGAACTGGCCGCGCAAAGCCTGGCGCGCAGCGATTGGGGATATATCAACCAGGCGTATTGTGACCGCGCCGAGGCCGGTTTGCGCCAATGCGAGCAGCGTATGCCTTCTGTGGCGGCCACTGCTGAGAGTGCGTTTGAGGCTGGAAGCTCTGATTTCTGAGGAGCATTATGACCGAGACCGTAAAAATTACCATTGACGGCCAGGACTATCACGTCCCCAAGGGGATGAACCTGGTAGACGCGGCCAAATTGCACGGCATCGAAATTCCCACCTTTTGTTACCATCCCAAAATGTCACCGGCGGGGATGTGCCGCATGTGCTTGGTCGAGCTGGGCAGTGTGCAAAAGGATCGGGAGAGCGGCGAGGTGCTCGTGGACGAAAACGGCGAGCCGCTCGTGCGTTGGTTTCCGACGCTGCAAACGGCCTGTACCCAAACCGTCCACGACGGAATGGTCGTGCGCACCCAAACCGAGCGCGTCGCTGAGGGGCGCAGCAGCATTGTTGAGTTTCTGCTCACCAGCCACCCGTTGGATTGCCCCACATGTGATAAGGGCGGCGAGTGTGGCTTGCAAGAGCTGACGATGGAATACGGCCCGGGCGAGTCCAAGTTTCGCTACGAGGACAAGCACCACGCCGAAAAGCATGTCCCCCTGGGCGATCTGATCATCCTTGACCGCGAGCGTTGCATCTTGTGCGCGCGCTGCGTGCGCTATTGCGACGAGCTGGTCGGCGAGCCGGTGCTCGGCTTCCACAATCGCGGGCGCGATCTGGTGATCGAGACAGTCAGCGATCCCCCCTTCGACACCGTCTTTAGCGGCAACACCACCGACATCTGTCCGGTCGGCGCGCTGACAACGGCGGACTTTCGCTTTGGAGCGCGCCCCTGGGAAATGGACCCCGTGCCGACAATCTGCCCGCATTGTCCCGTCGGCTGCAACCTCACCGCAGACACGCGCCTAAGCGCGGATTTCGGCGGCAAGCGCGCCATCAAGCGCATCATGCCGCGCCAAAACGAGGCCGTCAACGAAATTTGGATTTGCGACAAGGGGCGCTTTGGGCATCACCACAGCCGCGCCGAGGGGCGTTTGCGTCAGCCGCTTATGCGGCGTGACGGTGAACTCGTGCCGGTGAGTTGGGACGAAGCGCTCGCCACTGTCGCCGAAAAGTTGGTGCAACACGGCAGCAAGGCCTTTTTCGCCGCCGGACACAGCCTCGCCAACGAGGACTTGTGGGAGCTGCGCAAACTCGCGCGGCAAACCAGCCGCCGCGCCAAGCTCGGGCTTTGCCCTGCCACAGTCAGCGGCGCGCAGGCCGTGCAACAAGCGGGCGTCGGCGTTGGAACGCGCTTGCAAGACCTGGGCGCGGGCGACGCGCTGCTTGTGATCGCCAGCGACCTTTACGAACACGCCCCGCTGTGGTGGTTGCAGGTCAAGCAGGCGGCGGAGCGCGGCGCGACGGTGGTGGTCGCCAACGCGCGCCCGACCAAGCTCGACCGCTACGCCGCGCACACCGTGCGCTACCGCTATGGCGAGGCCGCGCGCGTGTTGCACAACTTCGCGGCGATGGCTTTGCGCAACGACAAGCTAGACGCCGAGTTGCTTTCGGCGCGAGTGGAAGGTTGGGACGCGCTGGAAGAGGAGCTGAAAGGCTCGCGCGTGCCCGCCGAGCAGAAGAGCGCCGCCGAAGCGTTGCTGGAGGCACAAAATCTGGTTGTGCTGGCGGGCAACGACGGCATGGGCTTTGAGCAGCACGCCGAGCTGATGCAAGCTGCCGCCAATCTGCTGATCGTCAGCGGCCACGTCGGGCGCGCCAACAACGGCTTGGTGGCCGTGTGGCCCGGGGCCAACACGCAAGGCGCGCTGGATATGGGCTTTACATCGGAGGCGGTCGGCGAGGCGTGGGAAAAGCCGCCCGCGATGTGGGTGCTCGCAGAAGCCGACCCACTCGGCGAAGACGCGCGCATGGCGCAGGCGTTCGACCAAGCGGACTTTGTGGTGGTGGCCGCTCAGTTCCTGACCGCGACCGCGCGGCGGGCCGATGTGGTGTTGCCGGTGCAAAGCTTCGCCGAACGCGAAGGCACGTTCACCAACGGGATGCGCCGCGTGCAGCGTTTCTACGTGGCTCAATCGCCGTTAGAGGGCACGCTGCCCGCTTGGAAAGCCTTTGCGCGCCTAACCGAGCGCGTCAAGGATGGGCCGAAGCCTTTTGTGGCTGCCGAGCAAGTGATGCAAGAGATCACCGAGAAACTCGCGCCGTATGCGGAGATGAGCTATGCGAACTTGGCGCATGTGGAAGAGCAGTTCCCGCCCATCCGCCGCGACGATCTTTACTACGGCGGCACGGCTTACGAGAACACCGGCGGGCTGGGGCTTCAGTGGCGCACCGACGCCGAATCGCCGCGTAAGCGGCTAAGTGTGCGTCCTGTGGAGCGTTCCGCGCGCCGCTGGGAAGGCCTGTTGGCCGTGCCGTTGCGTGTGCTTTACGACCGCGCCTTGCCCTTTGCGGCCAGCGCTTTGATGGACGGCCACGTGCCCGCGCCGTATGCCGAGCTGAACGCGGAGGACGCAGCGGCGCTTGGTGTGGCGGAAGGCGACCGCATCGCCTTGGAGGCGGGCGCGGCGCGTGTGGAGCTGACCGCGCGCGTGAACGGGCACGCCCCGCAAGGCGTGGTGCTCGTGCCGCAACATCTGGGCGACGTGCTGATCGCGGCGCCGGAAACGTGTGTCGTGCAGAAAATCGAGGAGTAACCCGGCATGTTTGGACCGAGTGAGTCAAGCGTGATTGTGGAGTGCGCCGGTCAAGGAACGTGCGCGGTGATCCACTCCATTCTCGCCAGCCTGATCCTGTTCTTCGTGTTGCTGACCGGCTTTGCTTATACCACCGTGCTAGAGCGGCGCTTTTTGGCCTTCATCCAAGCGCGTATCGGCCCGAACCGCGCCGGTCCTTACGGCTTGCTCCAGCCGGTCGCCGACGGGATCAAGCTCATCTTCAAAGAAGACGTGACCCCGCGTGAGGCGAAGAAGGTGGCTTTTTGGCTGGCCCCGCTGATCAAGATGATCCCGACGATGTTGGTGTTGGCGGTTGTGCCTTTTGGCCCCAAGCTGGCCGTGCCCTGGTTTGACGGCAAATGGTATCGTGTGACCCAGGGCATTGTGGACGTTAACGTCGGCGTGTTGTGGTTGACGGCGATCACCAGCGTGGGCGTGTACGGCATTGTGCTGGCGGGTTGGTCTAGCAACAACAAATATGCCATGCTGGGCGCGTTGCGCTCTTCGGCGCAGATGATCAGCTACGAGCTGAGCATGGGGCTAGGCATCGCCATTCCGGTGATGATGGCCGGCTCGATGAGCCTCGGCGACATCATCGAGGCGCAAAACAGCACGCCGATCTTGGGCTGGTACGTCTTCCGCAACCCTCTGGGCGCGGCCATTATGCTTGTGGCGTTGCTGGCGGAAGTAAACCGTGCACCTTTTGACTTACCCGAGGCCGAGCAGGAACTCACCGCTGGCTATCACACCGAATACAGCGGCATGAAGTTCGCGCTTTTCTTCTTGGCCGAATACGTCGCCATGATCGCGGTGAGCGCGATTGCGGTGGCGCTCTATTTTGGCGGTTACCACTTCGTTTTTGTGGACAAAGCCCCCTTGCTCGGGCCGGTTGTTTTCAGCGTCAAGGTCTTTTTACTCCTGGTGGGCATGATTTGGGTGCGCGGGACGTTGCCCCGCATCCGTTACGACCGCTTGATGAGCTTTGGTTGGAAGGTGATGTTGCCGCTGGCGTTTGTGGCGGTCGCGTGGACGGCTTTCGTCGTGCTGTTGCAGGACGAAGTCAACACGGCGGCTTACGTGATCGTGTTGGCGTTGGGCTGGCTGGTGTTCCTTGTGGCGCTGGGTTGGTGGTTGAACCGCGCCGGCGCCAAGCCGGACCCGCTCACGACGCGGCGCGTAGAGATGGTGACGCTCCCTGGCGGGCGCGGTTAGGGCGGTCTGTGGAGATGACGGAATGAACCTGATACGCGGCTTTGCAACGACGATCAAGCATCTGCTAGAAGAACCCGTTACCGTCCAGTATCCGGAAGAAGAGCGCCCGGTGCGCGAGCGCTTCAAGGGGCGCCATGTGCTCAAGCGCTATGAAAACGGTTTGGAACGCTGCATCGGCTGTGCGCTATGTGCAGCGGCTTGCCCTGCCGGGGCGATCTGGGTGGAGGCGGCAGAAAACACCGACGAGGAACGCTATAGCCCGGGCGAGCGTTACGCGAAGGTCTATGAGATCAACATGCTGCGCTGCATCTTTTGCGGCTATTGTGCGGACGCTTGCCCCACCCAGGCGATTGTCTTGGAGCATGAGTATCGGCTCAGCTTCACCGACCGCCGCGACGCGATCTACACCAAAGCACAATTGCTCGAACCGCCCCCCTCCGGCGCTGCGGATACTCCCCAGCAAACCGAGCCGGGGCAATTCACCCGCGCCATTCCGGAAATGGAAGACCCGAGGTAGCGCCTGGGGCGGCGTAGCCCCGACGGGTTGCGCCCCTGACGGAGGTTTTGTATATGGAACTGACGTTATTTGTGATTGTAGGCGCGATTGCGCTGCTTTCCGCCGTGATGATGCTTATCAGCGAGAACGCCGTCTATAGCGCGCTCTTCCTGATCTTGAACTTTGCGGCTATCGCCTTTTTCTACCTGATGCTGGACGCGGGCTTTTTGGCGATGGTGCAACTGGCGGTTTATGCAGGCGCGATCATGGTCTTGTTCCTGTTTGTGATCATGTTGCTGGGCGCGGACCCCGTGCGGCATACGACGCCGCGCAAATTGCGCTGGTTGCCCAAAGCGGCGATGGTGTTGGCGGTGATCTTCTTGCTCACGGCGAGCGTGGCGATCATTCGCGGCGACGTGGGAGCAGTGGGGGGCGTGGCCCCTACGCTGACCGCAGACGGGCAACCGTTGAGTTTCGGCAGCCCTGCCCATATCGGCTGGTTGCTCTTCACGCGCTACGTGTTGCCGCTGGAGATTGTGGCGCTGCTGTTGTTGGTGGCGATGGTGGGCGCTATCGTGCTGACGCGCGACAGCGTGGGCAAACGCCCGCCGGTGGTGCGCCGCCTGGCTAACCCGCCCGCCGAGTTGGAGCGTCCGATTGTTGGTGAGAGCGGCCAATCATAGGTTGGGGGAACGATGGAAGCACCTGCTGTAGCAACCGAGCTATACGTGCTTTTGAGCGCGGTGTTGTTCATCCTGGGGGCGCTGGGTGTGCTCTTGCGCCGCAACGCGATCCTGGTGTTTATGTCCGTCGAGCTGATGCTCAACGCGGCCAACTTGGCTTTGGTAGCCTTTGCGCGCCAATGGGGCAACGGCGGCGGGCATCTGATGGTTTTCTTCGTGATGACGGTCGCGGCGGCGGAGGTGGCGGTTGGCCTGGCGCTGATTGTGGCGATCTATCGCACGAAGAAAAGCATTGATATTGACCTTTTGCACCGCTTCAAAGACTGAGGTCTGGGGTTGCTGATGGAAAACTTCTTTGACCTTGTACCGCTAGTTATCATCGCGCCGGCTATCGGGTTGCTGATCAACCTCTTTGCCGGTAAGCACTTGGGCGAACGCGGCGTCAGTATCGTGGCTGTGGGGGCCAGCGGAACGGCCTTTTTGGTCGCGGTGCTGTTGTGGGTCGCGCAAGTGCACACCGGCTATGAGCCTGCGGTGATCAATATGCCGTTGCTGGGCGACTGGATCAAGATCGACGCAGCGGGGGTCAATATCCCCTGGCAGTTCCGCGTAGATACGCTCAGCGTGGTGATGATGCTGGTCGTGACCGGCGTCGGCACACTGATCCACATCTACGCCATCGGCTACATGCACGGCGACGAGCGTTTCCCGCGCTTCTTCGTCTACCTAAACTTGTTCCTTTTCTTCATGCTCATCCTGGTGACGGGCAACAACTTCTTGATGTTGTTCGTCGGTTGGGAAGGCGTGGGCTTGTGCTCCTATCTGCTGATCGGCTTCTGGTTTGACAAACCCGGGGGCGAAGGCTGGAAAAACAGCGACGCCGCGCGCAAGGCCTTCATCGTCAACCGTGTGGGGGACTTTGGGCTGGTCTTGGGCGTTCTGTTGACCTTCTGGACGTTCGGCACGTTGGACTTTTACAAGCCCGGGGAAGTGCCGATCCCCGCCCACGAGGCACACGCCGAGATGGTCGCCGAAGAGGGCGCGCCTGCCGAAACTATGGCCGAAGAAACCGCCCCCGCTGCCGAAGCGGAAACGCAGGAAGCCACCGCAGAAGCGGAGGCCGAAGTTTCCGCCGAGGGCGAGGCCGAACACGCCGCGCCCGCCGCACCCGCTCCGCAGCAACCGCAGGAAATGGGCGTTTTTAACCAAGCCATGCGCTGGCTGCAAGAAGGCGGGCATCGCGTTAAGTTCGGCAGTATCTCGCTGAGCTTCAAAGCGATCCTGACCGCGATCACGCTGCTGTTTTTGCTTGGCGCGACGGGCAAGAGCGCGCAAATCCCGCTTTTTGTCTGGTTGCCGGACGCGATGGCTGGCCCGACGCCGGTCAGCGCGCTCATCCACGCCGCCACGATGGTCACGGCGGGCGTGTATATGATGGTGCGCTCCAACGTCTTTTACCACGCGGCGGACTTCAGCTCGTTTGTGGTGGCAGCCATCGGCGCGACAACCGCGTTGGTGGCGGGCTTTATCGCGATGGGACAGTGGGATATCAAGCGCGTGCTCGCCTATAGCACGGTGAGCCAGCTCGGGTTTATGGTGGCGGCGGTGGGCGTGGGCGCGTATGCGGCGGCTATGTTCCACTTGGTGACGCACGCCTTTTTCAAGGCGCTCTTGTTCTTGGCTTCCGGCTCGGTGATTCACGGCATGGAGCACGGCCACCATCACTTGCACGAACACGGCCATCACGACGAAGGGGACTTTGACCCGCAGGACATGCGCTATATGGGCGGGCTGCGCAAGCAGATGCCCGTGACCTATTGGGTGTATATCTTCGGCACACTGGCGCTGGCGGGGGTGTTCCCGTTCGCGGGCTTTTGGTCTAAAGACGAAATCCTGCTGGACTCGTTCAAAGTGGGCGTGGACGAAGGCATGTTGAGCGGCTGGGTGGCGTTTGTGTTCTTGTTGGTCGCTGCCGTCTTCACCGCCTTTTATATGTGGCGTCAGGTGAGCATGGTCTTTTTAGGCGAGCCGCGCCACGCCGCCGCCGAACACGCGCACGAGTCCCCGCGCACGATGACTTGGCCGCTGATCGCCTTGGCGACCTTGAGCTTGGTCGGTGGGCTGATGAACGTGCCCAGCGGTTTTCCTGTGTTGGATTGGATTTTCGGGGAGCACAAGTTTACCAGCTTCCTAGAACACAGCGTCGTTTATGCGCACGCGGGCGGCTTTAACGCCATCATGGCGACGATTGCGGTGGCTTTGGCGCTTTCCGCCATCTACACCGCGCGCGCCATCTACAACGACCGCGTGCTTGAAAAGTTGGAACACGATCCGTTGGAGTTGAACCCCAGCACAGCCAAAGCGTTTGCCTTGGCGAATGCCAAGCTCTATTGGGACGAGTTC
>JALSSH010000242.1 GCA_026984385.1 Ardenticatenia bacterium
CTCGGAGGCGGGCATAGCATGACGAAAGAAAGCACGCCCCTTTTGCGCATGGTGGGCATCAGCAAAGCGTTCCCCGGGGTGCAAGCGCTCCAGGACGTGGACTTGACCGTGCAGACGGGCGAGATTTTGGCGTTGGTGGGCGAAAACGGCGCGGGCAAATCCACGCTGATGCGCATTCTCAACGGCGTTTACACGGCGGACACGGGCGAGATTTACTGGCAGGGACAAAAGGTCACCGTCCACTCGCCGCACGAAGCGCAGGCGCTGGGTATCAGCATGATCCATCAGGAACTGGCCTTGATCCCGTATTTAGACGCGGGGAAGAATATCTTCCTGGGGCGAGAGCCGCGCGGCTTGCTGCCCGGGACGGTTAATTGGCGCAGGCTTTACCGCCAGGCCCAAGCCGAACTCGACGCACTGGGCTTGGCGCTCAACGTGCGAACGCCGGTGCGCTTCTTTTCCATCGCCCAACAGCAGATGATCGAGGTCGCCAAGGCGCTTTCGATTGACGCGCGGCTGATCGTGATGGACGAGCCGACCTCTTCGCTGACCGAGCGCGAAGTGGAAACGCTTTTTGAGCAGATGCGGCGCTTGCGCGAGCGCGGCGTGGCGATCATCTTTATTTCCCATCGCCTGGAAGAAGTGCTCCAGATCGCCGACCGCGTCACCGTGTTGCGGGACGGGCAGCTTGTGGGCACGCGCGCGGTCAGCGAGCTGCGCGCCGAGGACATCGTGCGGATGATGGTCGGGCGCGAAGTCGGCACGATCTACGAGCGGCGCGCTTCTCCTCCCGCGTTGGAAAAAGTGGTGCTGGAAGTGCGCAACCTGACGCGCGGAAAGCGCGTGCACGAGGTGAGCTTTAAGCTGCACGCGGGCGAGATTTTGGGCGTGGCGGGCTTGGTCGGTGCCGGGCGCACCGAGTTGGCCGAAACGATTTTCGGCGCGCACCCGGCCACGCACGGCGAGATGATTTTGGACGGGCAAAAGGTGCGCATCCGTCGCCCACAGCAAGCGATCCAACACGGGATCGGCTTTGTGCCAGAAGACCGCAAGCGTCAGGGGCTTTTTTTGCGGATGAGCGTGGCGGCCAACGTGGTGATGGCCGTCTTGAGCCGCCTCACGCGCCCGATCCTGATCCACTGGGGCAAGGTGCGCCAGATCACGGCGCACTCGATTGAACAGCTCAACATCCGCACGCCTTCCCAAGAGCAGCGCGTGCAAAACCTCAGCGGCGGCAATCAGCAAAAGGTCGTGATCGCCAAATGGCTGACGCTCAACCCCAAGGTACTGATTTTGGACGAGCCGACGCGCGGGATTGACGTGGGGGCCAAAGCGGAGATTTATCGGCTGATGAGCCAGTTGGCCGAGCGTGGCGTGGGCATTTTGATGATTTCCTCGGAGCTGCCGGAGGTGATGGGCGTCAGCGACCGCATCTTGGTGATGCACGAAGGGCGCGTCACGGGCGAATTCGACGGGCGCAGCGCCACCGAAGACGCGCTGATGAACGCCGCGACCGGCATCACCGCGCAGGAGGGGCAAGCATGATGACGGCGTATTGGGGCAATCGGCGCTGGCAGCATGTGGCGCTGGACCTGTTGCGGCGCAGTATGGTTTTGTTGGTGCTGATCGCGCTTGCGTACTATTTCGACGCCAAAACCGGGCGCTTTTTGCAAGAGCGCAATTTGCGCAATGTGGCGCAGCAAAACGTCCATATCCTGATCGTGACGGTGGGCATGACGCTGGTCATGCTCAGCGGCGGGATCGATCTTTCGGTCGGCTCGATTGCTGCGCTGGCCGGGGCGGTTTCCGCAGGATTGATCGTCAACGAAGGGCTGGGCTTTTGGCCGAGCGTGGTCGTGACGCTGGGGGTAGGCTTCGGTTTGGGGCTGGTCAATGGGGGGCTGGTTGTTTGGGGACGGCTGCCGCCCTTTGTGGCAACGCTTTCTATGATGGGCGTGGCGCGCGGCTTGACGCTACTTTACACGGAAAACAAGCCGATCTCAATAGCCAAAGTGAAAGCCTACACCTTTTGGCGGCGCGGCTCGTTTGACTTGCCGTTGTTGGGCCAAACACCCGCTCCGGTCGTTGTGGCGCTGGTCGTTGTGGTTCTGGTGATGGTGTTGATGCGCTACACCCGTTACGGGTTGCATGTGTATGCGGTCGGCGGCGGTGAGGAAACCGCGCGCCTGGCCGGTGTGCCGGTGGATCGGGTCAAGCTGCTGACCTACGCGCTCAGCGGCATGTTGGCCGCGCTGGCCGGCATCTTGCTTACCGCGCGCGTCTACTCCGCGCAGCCGCGTAACGGCGTCGGGCTGGAGCTGGAAGCTATCGCGGCGGCGGTGCTGGGCGGCGTGAGCTTGTTCGGCGGCGTGGGGAGTGTGCTCGGCGCGATGATCGGCGGGCTGCTGATCGGCGTGCTCGCCAACGGCATGAATTTGATGCGCGTGGAGTCCTATCAGCAAGAGATGATCAAAGGCGTGGTGCTGGCGGCTGCGGTGATGGTGGATATGTACACCAAGCGTTTTGAGCGGCGCGATTGAGGCGGGGAACTGCATCGCGAACGCAACGGCGAGCGTGTCCTCGGTGTGCGTTGAGCGCCCGCCGGATCGGGCGCGCCGCCTAGCCGCGCTCCGCGCGGCTGACGCGCGGCTCTGCCGCGCGTAGTGCGCCGATGGCGCACGGGCGGCGCGCCCCAAGCGCTCACGACGCGCCAGGCCGATTTTGCGTGCGCCAGGCCCACCACGCCGCTCCGATCAGCGCAAGCAGCGCTCCCAGCACCACCAGCCGCACCAGCGTTTGCCCCAACTCGGCGCTCGCCAGCATCACCCCGAGCAACACCGCGCCCAAAGCCACTCCCCACACGCCCAACTGTCGTATCTGTTCGCTTTGGCGCACGGCCAAGCGCGCTTGGAACGTGTGTGCCAAAAAGTCCAAGCGGCGCAGCGTGGCTTCCACGTGGTGTGTATCCGTTTCCACCTGC
>JALSSH010000243.1 GCA_026984385.1 Ardenticatenia bacterium
CACCCGCCCAGCCAATTGCGTGAAGTAAAACGCGCCGCTGAGGTTGAGCGCCAGTACACGCTGCCAATCGTAAGCGTCCAAGCTCAACAGCGGCGCGCGTTTCATCACGTCCGCCACATGAACCACCACATGCAGCCCGCCAAACGCTTCGCGCGTCGCCTCGATCATGGCGCTGACCTGCATCCGATTGGAAATGTCCCCGTTCCAGCCCAACGCGCGCCCATCTGCTGCGCGTATTTCCTCGACAAGTGCATCTACCGGAGCGGGGTTTAGCCCGTTGACCGTCACCGCCGCGCCCGCCTGCGCCAATGCACGCGCTACCGCCTGCCCGATCGGCCCTTCGACCCGCGTCACCAGCGCCACTCGCCCGTCCAAGTTGACTTCTCCGAGCATATTTCGCCTTTCTAAAACAGCAGGGGCAACGCACACGCTGCCCCTGTGGCTCTTATCTACCTTGCGCGCCCCACAAAGCTAGGCAATGGTCACGTCGTCGCAAAGATACACATCTTGGATCGCGTGCAATACCTCGACCCCCTCTTTCATCGGACGCTGGAACGCTTTACGCCCGCTGATCAGGCCCATGCCGCCCGCGCGCTTGTTGATAACAGCGGTACGTACTGCTTGCGCCAGATCGCCCGCGCCGGAAGACGCGCCGCCGCTGTTGATCAACCCCACGCGGCCCATATAAGCGTTGGCGACCTGATAGCGCGTCAAGTCAATCGGGTGGTCGGAAGAGAGCTTTTCGTACATAAGGTCGCTCCACTTGCCAAAGCCCAGCGCCTTGAAGCCGCCGTTAGTTTCCGGCAACTTTTGCTTGACGATATCCGCCTCAATCGTCGCGCCCAGATGGATCGCTTGGCCGGTGGTGTCCGCCGCAACGTGATAGTCCGTGCCCTCGTGCTTAAAGGCTTTGTTGCGCGTGTAGCACCAAAGAATCGTGCCCATACCCAGCTCGTGCGCCATCTCAAAAGCCTGGCTCACTTCCACAATCTGGCGGTTAGATTCCGGCGACCCGAAGTAGATCGTCGCGCCGACGGCCACCGCCCCCAGCTCAAAGGCTTGTTGGATGGAAGCAAAGAAGACTTGGTCCCACTTGTTGGGATAGGTCAACAGCTCGTTGTGGTTGAACTTGAGGATAAAGGGGATTTTGTGCGCGTACTTGCGCGCCACCGCACCCAACACGCCCAATGTGGTCGCCACACCGTTGCAGCCGCCCTCGATCGCCAGCTCGATGATCTTCTCCGGATCGAAATAGTCCGGATTGGGGGCAAAGGACGCGCCCGCTGTGTGCTCGATGCCCTGGTCTACCGGCAAAATCGAGAGATAGCCTGTGCCGCCCAAACGTCCGTGTCCGAAAAGCGCTTGCAAATTGCGCAACACCGGCACAGGGCGGTCGGTCTGGACAAAAACACGGTCTATAAAATCCGGCCCGGGAAGATGCAACCGCTCTTTGGAAATGGTCTTGCAGGTGTGGCCCAACAAATACTCGGCCTCGTCGCCGAGCAGTTCCTCAATCTTGCGAATGTCGTAACTCATCGTGCAGCTCTCTTTCTGGCACACTGTCGCTCAATGCGAAATTACCCCGCTTATCATGGCAAATCTCGCCGAGACGCGAAACGGTCATTGATCATCGTTTGCCAGGCAGACCGACACAAAGTCACCTGACCGAAGCGATCATAACATGCACGGCGTTCCACGCAAGCATCCACCCAGCCAAATTGCACAAATTTTCACCTGCGGCTACGCAAAACACAAAATGCCCCTTGCCGTTCGCAAGGGGCATAGCAAACTCAACCTAACGTACAACGTCGCTATTTGTCCTGCAAGCGGTCGCGCCGATGCCAACCGCTTTTGCCCAGCGCGTAGAGCACCAGGAAGAACAAAAGCGCCATCACATAGACGCTCAGAAACGGGGAAAGGCCCCACAGTTCCGGCAACTTGACCGTGCCGTAGTTGTGGAACTTTGCCAGAAAGTCGCTGATGGTCGGGTAGAGAAAACCGTAAGCCAACGCGCCGACCAGCATCCCGCCAATGCCCGGGATCAGATAGTCCAGTTGGCCGCGTCCGGCGCCCGCCACCGCCGTCCCCGGACACATGCCGATCAAGGCCATGCCAATCCCAAAGAGCATCCCGCCGCCCAGTTGCTTGACCAAAATGGTGTTGGTGATCGCCGTAAACTCGATCTCACCGGCCCACTCCAGCGCGTACACACCGACCATGCCGACGAGCATCGCGGTAAGCATGAACTTGAGCACGGCCAAGTCGGTGAAGCGGTAGACGTTGACGATTTTGTGGTAGCGCGTCATACCGGCTTTGTCCAGCGCAAAGCCAAAGCCAAAGCCCACGAGCAGCGCGATAATGATCTCGCCTGCGTCCCAAAGCGAAGCGTCAAATGGCTGCATGACTCAGAACCTCCGCCGATAAACCACCGCCGCCGTGATCGGGCCGGTGATGAACATGCCGATGATGAACAAAAACGCTGCCGGATGCAGTTGGATGCCTTTGGCAATAGCAAGACCGCTTGTACAACCGCCGGAAATGCCCGCCGCCACGATGATGATAATTCCGCCCACGAAGACGATCAGCCAGCGCTTCCACACCTGCGGGCCGAAAATCTCCACCCATTGCTCACTGTGTGGCATCAAACTGATCTTGAAGCCGCCGGAAAGGATCGAGGAGACCATCGAGCCGAGGAACACGCCCAACAACATCCACACCATCCAGCTAATGCCTTTGGGAGAAATATACGCGAAGAAGGTAAATTGCTTTTCCAATCCCTCTTTGGCAACCGTGACCGGCTGGGGAGCGGTTTGTTCGGGGGGTTGCGTCTCCGGTGCGGCGGTGGTTTCTGCTTCAGCGCCCCAAACGGCCTCATCGCCCGTCTCTTCGCCGGTGGTTGCTTCTGCACCCCAGACAGCCTCGTCGGCGTTTTCTTCACTTGGGGTTGCTTCTCCGCCCCAAAACGCTTC
>JALSSH010000244.1 GCA_026984385.1 Ardenticatenia bacterium
CGGATCGCGGCGGCACGACGCCTCCCTTCGGCTACACCTTCCAGGGCTATTCGCACATCGAGCCGAGCCGCGTCGGCGTCACCGGCGATCCGGACGCGATTGCGGCGATGAACAGCGTTGTGCGCACCGCGCCGATTGACCTCAGCGACAAGACCGAGACCTTCACCACCGAAGTCCCGTTGGTGTTGCCGCAGGGCGTGACGTTGGTGGAAGGCGAGCCGGTGGTGCGCGTGACCGTGCTTATCGCGCCGGTGATGGGCAGCCGCGAGTTTCAAAATGTGCCGCTGGAAGTGGTGGGGCTGGATACCGCGCGCTATCGGGTCAGCGGCATGGTCAACACGGTGACGGTCAACGTGGCCGGGCCGCAAGCGCGTTTGCCGGAGCTGCGCGTGGACGATATTCGCGTGGTGGTGGACTTGAGCGATTTGCCCCCGGGCAACCATCAGCTCACGCCGCAGGGTTCGATCCTCGGCCAGGCGGAAACGGGCGTCTTCACCATTAGCAGCATCCTGCCCGAGCAGCTCAGCGTGACCATCGAGCCGCTGGAGCCGACCCCAACCGGCTTGCCCTTTGATGCGTTGGAGGGATGAGAGACGATGACTACACACCCAACCCGCGCGTCCGAACAGCCGTGCGCCCGCGTGCAACGTAAGCTAAAAGGAGTTTGGCGATGCCCGACGCAAATCAATTGTTGACCTGGCTGGTTATCGGCGGTTTAGCTGGGGCCGGGGCGGCTTCGTTGGCCCCGCGCAAGATGTCGTTTTCCGAAATGGTGCTCACCGGCTTGGTAGGGGCGGTGGTGGGCGGCGTGATCGTCAACATGGCGGGAGTTGAGCTGCCCGATATTTCCGTGACGATCTCGCTGGCGGACCTGATCACCGCTTTTATCGGCGCGCTGGTGCTGATCGTGGTGATGAGCGTCTTTTTCGGCAGCCGCTGGCAAGATCGGCGTTAAAATGTAGGAAAACGCCACGAAAACGTGAAAACTTAAAGGATATTTCAATGTGATTTTTATGCGATCTTAATTTCGGGGAGCTAGTATAGGAAGTGTAAGGACGTGGTACTTCGCAGGGCAGCGCATTGACCCGTATGCTCCCCACCCCCACCTGACCCACCTTCAAGTGGCTGTTCTGCGAAGCCGATAGAAAGGGAAGGAGTCCCCCGCCCCCTTCCCTTCTTTCTTTTCCCCACACTTCTCACCGCCCCCCAGAGCTGCTACAATTCCCCTACGCAACACAGCCGAGGAGCAAAAGCGCTATGAAAAAGCCACTCGTCGCCCTGGTCGGGCGTCCGAATGTGGGCAAATCGTCCCTTTTTAACCGCCTGGTCGGCACGCGCAAAGCCGTTGTGGCCGACGTGCCCGGCACCACCCGCGACCGCCTGATTGACGAGGCCGAATGGCGTGGCGCGGTTTTTGACGTGGTGGACACGGGCGGGTTGGAGGTGTATCAGCCGAAAAGCGTCGCCGACCATAGCCCGCTAGAGGTGGGCAGCCGCTTTTTTACGCGCGAGATCCGCAACCAAGCGCTGTTGGCGGTCCAAGACGCGGACGTGATCGTGCTGGTGACCGACGCTATCCAGGGGCTAACCGCCGCCGATGAAGACGTGGCCGAGGTGTTGCGCCGCACCGACAAGCCGGTTTTGGTGGCCGCCAACAAAGCGGACAACGCCGAGCGCCGCGAGGCCGCGTTGGAGTTTTACGCGCTGGGCCTGGGCGAAGTGTTCCCGATCTCGGCACTGCACGGCACGGGCACGGGCGATTTGCTGGACGCGGTGGTGGAGGCGTTGCCGTTTCGCCCCACGCCGAACTACGAGGAGGACGACGGCTCGCTGAAGATCGCCATTGTTGGACGCCCGAACGTGGGCAAGTCCTCGTTGCTCAACAAGCTGCTTGGCGAACAGCGCGCCATCGTTAGCTCGGTGGCGGGCACAACGCGCGACGCAGTGGATACCGCGCTCACCTGGCAGGGGTTGCCGATCACGCTGATTGACACGGCGGGCATCCGCAGGCGGGGGCGTATCGCCCCGGGGATCGAAAAATATAGCGTGCTGCGCGCCCATCGCGCCATCGAGCGGGCGGACGTGGTGCTGTTGCTGATCGACGCGGTGGAAGGCATCACGCAGCAAGACGCTCACATCGCGGGCATGGTGCGCGAGGCGTTCAAGAGCGCGGTCGTGGTGGTGAACAAATGGGACGCGGTGGAAAAAGACACCCACACCATGAAGGTTTATGAGGATCGGGTGCGTGAGGCGCTGAACTTTATGCCGTATGTGCCGGTGATCTTCATCAGCGCCAAGACGGGCCAGCGCGTGCACCAAGTTTTGGAGATGGCGGCGCGCGTGCAAGAAGAGCGCATGGTGCGCGTCCCCACCGGCGAACTGAACCGCATCATCCGCGAGGCCATGTTGCGTCACCCGCCGCAAAGCAAACAGCCGCGCCCGCTAAAAATTTTCCTGGCGCAACAAGTGCGCGTTGACCCGCCCACGATTTTGTTGCACGTCAACGACCGCGACTTGCTGCACTTTACCTACGAGCGCTATTTGGAAAACCAAATTCGGCGCGTTTACCCCTTCAGCGGCACGCCAATTCGCTTTGCTGTACGCGAGCGCAAACGCAAGAAGAACGCGCGGCGGTAGGATGTGGGGCGCTGCCCCACGCCCCGCAAGGGGCTGACGCCCCTTGACCCCGCCGCGCTGCGCGCGGCACGAGCAGGGGGACGCCCGCCGCATCGGCGCGCCGCCCGCAGGGCCTGGCGCAGCCAGGCCCTCGAAGCGACGCAGTCGCTTCGGTGCGCTGAAAGCGCACGCGGGCGGCGCGCCCGGCGGCGCACTCGTCGCGAACGTTTCGTGGCTACTCCGCGTGCGGGTTTTGCGGCACGGAGGGCCGATCTTCGCCCGACCAGTCCGCAGGCGGCACGACCACCGCGTTATCTTCCCCGCGAATGAAGGCTTCCACG
>JALSSH010000245.1 GCA_026984385.1 Ardenticatenia bacterium
CGGAAGCGGCGTGCGCTTGGCTGTCCCCCCTCCGGACTGGCTCTACGGCAAAGGCGAGGGCGTGGTGCTGTGGGAGTTGCGCCCTGGAGACGAGGCGCGCCAGCTCGGCATGGTGGAGGCGGATTTCTTCGGATTGCCGCGCTTTTCTCCGGATGGGGAACGCATCCTTTACGTCCAACGCCGCACCGCTCCCCAACAAAACACCTGGACGCTGACCGTTGCGGCGGCGGATGGCTCGGACGCCGCCGAGTACATACGCGGGCCGCTGCTCTTCGGCTCATTGCGCTGGTTGCCCCAAGGGGAACGCTTCTTTTACGCGCTGAGCGACGCCCCGCGCACGCTCTGGCTGGGGCAAGTCGGCTACCCGCCACTGCGCTTCCCCGCGTCGGATGTCCACATCAGCGCGCTGATGTGGGCGGACGCCGAAACCTTTGTCTACTTGAGCGAAAGCGACGGGCGCTATACGCTGGCTTTTGCCACTCTGGGCGCGCCCGATGAGACCACCCCCATCGCCACGTTAGAAAACCGCCCGCTTTTCGACGCGCTGCGCCCCTAGCCGCTGCGCAACCGCCACGCCAACCCGCTCCAACGGTGCGCGACGCGGTTGTTGCGCACCGCAATCGCCACCGCGCGCCGCGACCCCACCAACACCACCAGTTGCCGCGCCCGCGTGATAGCCGTATAAAGCAAATTGCGCTGGAGCATCATGTAGTGCTGCGTGACAATGGGCAAGACCACGCACGGATACTCGCTGCCCTGGGCACGGTGTACGCTGATGCAATAGGCGTGCGTCAACTCGTCGGCTTCCGCCCAGTCATATTGCACAAAGCGATTGTCCATGACCACCGTCATATGCTGGTTGGCGATATCCAGCGCGTGCACCCGCCCGATGTCTCCGTTGTACACGTCTTTGTCGTAATTGTTGCGCATCTGGATCACCTTGTCCCCCACGCGGAAAAGCCGCCCGAACAAGCGCCGCTCGATCTTGCGCCCGCGCGGGTTCGGGTTCAGCTCCGTTTGCAGCACGTCGTTGAGCGCGTTCACGCCCACCGGCCCGCGATACATCGGCGCGAGTACCTGCACATCCCGCAGCGGGTCCAGCCCGAAACGGCGCGGGATGCGGTTCACCACCACGTCCACCAACATCTCGGCGGCGGCTTGCGGCTCTTCGGCGGGGAAGAAGAAAAAGTCTTCGCCCTGGTTGGAAAGATCGGGCATCTCACCGCGATTGATGCGGTGCGCGTTGGCGATGATCAAGCTGTGCGCGGCTTGGCGGAAGATCACCTCCAACCGCGTGACCGGCCCCACCCCGCCGCGTATCACGTCGTGGAGCACGCTCCCGGCGCCCACGCTCGGCAACTGATCCACATCGCCGACCAGCAACAGATGCGTTTCGGGCGGAATAGCTTTCAGCAAATTGTAGAACAGCACCAGATCGATCATGGAAGCCTCGTCCACGATCACCATATCGGTTTGCAATGGGTTTTCCGCGTTGTGCAAAAAGCCGCGCTCCCCGGGCTTGTAGCCCAACATGCGGTGAATGGTGCGCGCCGGCTCGCCGGTCGCCTCGCTGAGCCGTTTGGCCGCGCGTCCGGTCGGCGAAGCGAGCATAAAGCGATGGTGCGTGTGCCGCAGCGCCGCGATCACCGTGCGGAGCGTAGTGGTTTTGCCCGTCCCCGGCCCGCCGGTGAGCACGCTGATCTTGTGCGTCAAGGCGGAGCGCACCGCCCCTTCTTGTTGCTCGGTGAGCTGGACGCCCGCTTGTGCTGCTATCCCGCTCAGCAAACGTTCCCAGTCCGCACGTGCCAAGTCCGCCAGGCGGCTACGCGGCGTTTCGACCATTTGCTGCAAAAG
The DNA here is from genome assembly GCA_026984385.1 of Ardenticatenia bacterium. Lineage (GTDB taxonomy): Bacteria > Chloroflexota > Anaerolineae > Aggregatilineales > Aggregatilineaceae > JALSSH01. The sequence continues at coordinate 1,855 of JALSSH010000245.1, forward strand.
GCGCGCCGCGCCGCGCTCGCTGTGATAAAGCGGCGGCAAATAAACGCCTTCCACGTGCTCAAAGCCATCGGCAATGGGCACTTGCTCGGTCACCACCTCGCCGCGCTGGGCCAGCCGCTCCACGCCCTCTTCGGCAGCGTCCGGCGACACCCCCAGCGCTTCGGCGGCTTGCTCTACCAGCTTGTCGCGCGGCAAAAAGACGTGCCCGTCGTCCGTAGCCGTTTGCAGCACGTAGAGGAGGCCCGCCGCGATCCGCTGGGGTGAGTCCGGCGCCAAGCCCAGGTTCTGCGCGATCTTGTCCGCCGTGCGGAAGCCGATGCCGAAGATGTCTGCGGCCAAGCGATACGGGTCACGGCTGACCAGCTCAATAGCCTGGTCGCCGTAGTGCTTGTAGATTTTGATCGCCAAATTCGTGCTGACCCCGTGCCCCTGCAAAAAAAGCATCACTTCTTTGATCGCTTGTTGTTCGGCCCAAGCTTCCGCGATCAGGCGGGCGCGGTGTTTGCCCACACCGGGCACTTCCAACACACGCTCCGGCGTGCGGTCGAGCACATCCAGCGTGGCCTCACCAAAATGCTCCACGATGCGCCGCGCTGTCACCGGCCCCACGCCTTTGATAAGTCCGCTACCCAAATAGCGCTGGATCGCCTCGGCGGTGGCCGGACGCACGCGCGTGACCACCTCAGCGCAGAACTGGCGCCCGTGCTTGGGGTGTGTTTCCCAACGGCCTTGCAGCCGCACGCTTTCCCCGGGCTGCAACTCCGGCATCGCCCCGACGACCGTCACCAGCGGGTTGCGCCCGAGCGGAGGTTGTTCCGGACGTAGCCGCAGCACGCAATAGTTGTTCTCCGGATTGTAAAATGTGATCCGTTCTACTGTGCCGTTGAGGGTATCGGATGAGTTCACTGGTGCCCCCTGAGTTGGAAAGCGCGTTCGCTTCTGGTATTCTACCGTGTAGCAACAAAGAGAGGAACATCTATGACCGACACCGTTCAATTACACTACGTAGAACACGGGGCAGGGCAACCGGTGGTGTTGTTGCACGGCTTCCCGCTCGACCATACCATTTGGGAGGCGCAAATCGAGGCGTTGAGCGCGCGTTG
>JALSSH010000246.1 GCA_026984385.1 Ardenticatenia bacterium
TCTTTGCTTGCCTCGGCTTGCACTCCGGCACTTGCCGACATAGCCACTTGCCTCAACCGGTCCAATCTCCACTAAAAAATGCCGCTTCACCCACTCATGCCCGACCCTGCGCAAGGTCGGCAGAAGTGCGCCGCAACCACAACGCCGAACAACTCGGCACGTCTACGCATTGCAGGGCGGCCATCAACAATGCTTCCGACTTTCCACCGCCTGCACCGCCCGCCATGTAGCGCTCTTCAAGCTGCTCACGACGCATGGAGGAAGCAGCGCAGCAACTCGGAAGGAGGGGGAAGCAAAAATCCGCCCCAAGATGGACGGATTTTTGCTCTGAATGCAGTCGGGGCGGGCGGATTTGAACCGCCGACCTCACCGACCCGAACGGTGCGCGCTAGCCAAACTGCGCCACGCCCCGATGCGCTCGTAGTGTAGCGCACAACCCCGCCCTTGACAAGGGCAAATCTGCTCGCTGCGCCATCAACGCGATTGCTCTGCGCGCCCTAGATGCTCCGCTCGTTTCTTCTTCTGCTCGATTCCCTGCGTGTTCGAATTCAACGGATCGGTTACGCGGGCACTTGGGTCTTGACGCGCGAGTCCACCAGGTGGCCGTCGCCCATCTCGTGCACGATGTCCGCTTCTGCCATCACCTGCGGGTCGTGTGTGACGATCAGCAACGTCACGCCGCGCTCTTCCACCAAGCGCCGCAGCAAGTCCAAAATGCGCCGCCCCGTGCGCGTGTCGAGCTGACCGGTCGGCTCATCAGCGAGCACCAACGCCGGCTCACCGGCCAGGGCGCGCGCAATCGCCACGCGCTGTTGCTCGCCGCCGGAAAGTTCATACGGGCGATGGTGCGCGCGGTCGCTCAAGCCTACCCAAGCCAACGCCTCATCTACGCGCGCCTCACGCTCGGCAGGGTCCAGCCCGCGCATTCGCAACGGCACGCCCACGTTTTCCCGCGCGGTCAACAGCGGGATCAGGCCGAAAGTTTGGAAGATGAAGCCCAGCTTGTGCAGGCGCAAGTCCAGCTTTTCACGCTCGCTCATCTGGCCCAAGTCCCGCCCCAAAACGTGGATCGTGCCCTCGGTGGGCGTGTCCAGTCCGGCGATCAGGTTTAGCAACGTGGTTTTGCCCGAACCCGAACGCCCAATGATGGCGGTCATGTGGCGGGGCCATACGTCTAGCGTCACGTCGTTGACCGCGTGAATGTCCTCACCCGCCAGGTGATAGATGCGGTGCACATGCCGTAAGCTGATCGCCGGTTCGGCGCTGGTCGAAAAGTGTTCTTCGGCTTGGCTCATTGCGGGCTTACTCCTCTGCGCCATTGTCTTCGTGGGGACGCTCACCGTTTGGGCGGGCGTGGTGTTCCGGCCAAACCTGCACGTGGGACTCTTCCAGCCGCAAACGCACCCTGTCGCGCATATCCAGCGCCTCGATGTACGCTTCGGGCAATTGCAAGCGTCCGGCGCGGTCCAAAATCGCGTACTCCTCCTCGCCGACGGCCACGTCCCCTTCGCGGCGGCGCAAAATCTCGGTGCTCGTGCGCCCGTCGCGCATCCCAACCACGCGGTCAACGCGCGTGGCGACGGTCATATCATGCGTGACGATGATCACCGTGACGCCGAACTCCTGATTGAGCGTTCGCAAAACGTGGAAGATTTGTTCCGCCGAGGTGTTGTCCACCTCACCGGTCGGCTCGTCGGCCAACAACAAGCGCGGACGGTTCGCCATCGCCACCGCAATCGCCACGCGCTGCTGCTCGCCACCGGAAAGACGATCGGGGTGGTGCTTCATGCGGTCGGCCAAGCCCACGCGCTCCAGCAAGTCGGCGGCGCGCTCGTGCCGCTCCCGCGCAGGGAAGCCCGCCAAAGCCATCGGCAGCTCGACGTTTTCGCGCGCGGTCAGATAGGGGAGCAGATTGCGCGCGGTCTGTTGCCACACAAAGCCCACCATGTGCCGCCGATAGAAAACTTGGTCGCGGCGCGTCATTTCCAGCAAGTTGTACTCGCCCACGCGCACCCTGCCGGCGGTCGGCGTATCCAACCCGCCCAAGATGTTCATCAGCGTGGACTTGCCCGAGCCGGAGGGACCGACCAAGGCCATCATCTCCCCTTCGCGCACCAGCAAATCCAGCCCTTGCAAAGCCACCACTTCCAGATCGGCCACTTTGTAGATTTTCACCAAGTTGTCGCACTCGATAAAAAGCGGGCGGTCGGCTTCCGAAGCGTCGGCGTATGGGGGGAGCGCCTGCGCGGTTATGTCGTGGGTCATGCGGTTGCCTTTGTCTGTGTTCAGCTTGCGTATGCTTCCTGCCCAGACTATACCGCATCCCTTCGGGGCGGGAAAAGGGAATTTTTGCCGCCGACCCCTTCTTTGCCCCGCCTACCCAAAACGCCACCCACCCCAAAGATACGCTTTGTTAAATATAAAAACTTTCGGAATTTTACTTGGCGAACCCCCTATCGCCTGCTACAATGAGGGATGATAGAAAAGTGGTAGCAATGCGTTGGTCGGAGTTGTAAGCCGCGACAGAGACGGTGAGTTTGCAGCAAGGAACGTGCAATCATGTTCCTGAGAAGTGGATCGAGTCAGGTTGAGGCGCGTCAACGCGGCACCCTGAACACACTCGGTCCGCTCTTGCGCCCACGTGGGCGTCAACGCGCAGCGTTCGGTAAAAAACAGCGCGCAAAATATGTTTTATAAAACGCCATTTTCCAAGTAGCTTTAGGTGAGAGACTATCTATTGAGTTGTTTGTTCTTACCGTTGCCCTCCCACCTTTTGCCTGTCTGCGCCTCGTTACTCTGCAACCAACCGGCTATCTTCCAATGTCCTTCCTGAGCTGTGCCCAGCGCACAGCACGGGGGTTGTGTGGTTGTAGAGAGCCATCTTATGATAGCGTATCTGATTGTAGACGTAGACGATCTGCTCCAACACCTGGAAGCGCGCGGCGTTGCCCT
>JALSSH010000247.1 GCA_026984385.1 Ardenticatenia bacterium
CCCAATCGTTGGCAATATCGGTGTAGGGCGTGGTGGTGAGCTGATAGGTTTCTCGTGTGACCAGGTCGTAGATGTACACGTCCCAATTGCCCGCGCGATCCGACGAGAAAAGAATGTAGCGCCCATCCGGTGAGTAGCGCGGACGGATGTCGTTAGCCTCTGAGCTAATCAGCTTTTCCGGCGGGGTCAGCCCATCCAGCGCCACGCGGTAAATATTGTCCACGCCGTCTTCTCCTTCACGTGCTTGGAAGACAATCGACTGTCCATCCGGTGACCAATCCGGCGCGGACTCGATCAGCGTGCCGCCATCCTCGGTCAACGGGGTGATGTTGCCATCTTCCAAGTTGTAAATGCGCAGATCAACGGATGTGCTGAACTCCAAACGGGAAGAGTCCGCCACATAAACCAAGCGCGCCCCGTCTGGTGACCACGCAGGCCAGCTTTCGATCACGTCGTCGTCGGTCAAGCGCTCTAGCGCCGTCGCCTCTCCGTTGCGGTTAGCCAGCGAGACACGGTACAAGTCCGGCAAAGTTGTTCCCATGCCGACAGCGGTAAAAGCCAGCCATTGCCCGTCCGGTGACCAGGCGGGTGTGTCTTGCTGATAGAGCGTGACGCTCCCTGCCCAATAAACGCTGCCCGGGCGCGGGTCGGTGCCCTGGATGTTGTTCAGTTGCAACAGCGCGTCATGCGTGCCAGGGATGTAGCGCACGTAAGCAAATTGTGTACTGTCCGGAGAGAGCACCGGCGCGTGGCCGCGCTTGTCCGGCGTCAGCACACGTTCGCCGTTCCCATCCGCTTTGACGAGCACAATCGGGTCGTTGTTCGGGTCGCCCGGGATTTGGCCGGAACGCATGATGATCGTGCCCAAAAGCCCCTCAGGTGGTGGTGGAAACACAGTCAGCGGCTCATCCGAAGGCAAGGTGGGGCTGGGGACGGGCGTCCAGGTGGGGGGCAACGAGGACGTGGACGTGGGCGCAGGCGTTTCGTTCGGCGCTTGGGCGGCCACCGTGGGGACAACGGTCGGCAGTGTCGCCGTGCGCTGTGGTTTGTCGCCACCGCCGCCCAACACGGCTATCAGCGTAAGCACAACCGCCAACACGCCCAAACCTGCGCCCGCCAGGATCAAAAGTTGGGGGGTACTCAGCCGTGCGCGCGGTCGCGTTTGCCCCAACTGGGCGCGCAGGTCCGGCGCGGGGAAGGCTGACGGCGGCACGTCTTGGGGCGCGGGAGGTGCGGTCGCGTCGAGAATTTGTAGCATCTTCTTGGCGCGGGCGTTATTCGGGTTTGCCACGATCACGTTGCCCAAAAAGATGCGTTTTTCGTCCGGTTCGTCGGCTACCAACGCCAGCCCAAACCAGGCGTCCTCGTTGTGTTGGTCGAGGTCTAGCACCTTTTCAAAGGCCACCCGTGCGGCGGCTTTGTCCCCTTTCTTGGCGGCTTGGATGCCCTGCTTCAACAGAGTCTTGATCTGCGCTTGTTCATTACTGCTCATAGCGTCCCCCTAGAGCATTGCGAAACACTCTCTATTCCTCTGCAACGGCTGGTTTCCATGCTGGATAGCGGACATCCCCACCAGCGTCGCCAAAAGTCAGACGTTGTAGTTCGCTGCCATCCGGACGAATGGCGAAAAGGTCGAGCGTGTCGCCTTCACGGTTGGAGCTAAACGCGATCCACTGGCCGTCCGGTGACCACGCGGGGTCTTGTTCTTCGGCAGGCACATCACGAACCAGGATGGCGCGCTCACCGTTACCGTCGGCGTCCATGATGTAGAGATCGTTGTTGACGCGGCGTGTGGAAACAAAAACGATCTGCGTTCCGTCCGGTGACCACGCGGGCGCATAGCTGCTGTTCATGTTGTCGGTCAATTGCTTGAGATCGTCTCCGCGCGGTGTCATGCGGTAAATTTCCAAGTCGCCCGGCCCCTGTCTGTCGGAAGCAAAAACAATCACGTCCCCATTCGGTGACCAAGCCGGGTCACGGTCGGCGGCGTCGTTGTTTGTGATGGGGTAAGGCGTGCCCGGCGCGCCATCGGCCAGCGGCAGGATATAGATTTCAAAGTCTCCGTCCGCGTCACTGGCAAAAGCTAAGGCTTGGCCGTCCGGCGACCAACTGGCATCTTCGACATGTGGCGCTTCTAAAGTGGTGAGGCGGTGCACTTCGCCACCGCCTGCGGGCGCAATGAAGAGGTCTTGAAAGGTCGGCGCCCCATCCGCCCCATTTTGCGGGCGATCGGTGAGCACTTGCATCGAGAAAACCACTTGTTTCCCATCTGGGGAATAGGCCGCATCGAACACTTTGATCACGATCAACTTACGCGCAACGAGCGACGGAGCAAGATAGGCCGAAAAGGGTTGCAACTCATTTTCGTGCCAAGTATAAAGCTCCCAACTCGGTTCTCCTTCCTGTTGCACGGAAACGAGCAACGTATAGGTTTCCGGTGAGGGGGCGTTGGGGGTAGGAGATGGCGTGATACTCGGTGTCCAAGTGGCGGTAGGCGTCCAGGTGGGCGGAACGTAAACGTGCGCTTGCAACGTGCGCACCTGTCCGCCGATCGGCGTTGGGGTGAGATAGCCACCTGCCGCCACAGTTGCGCGGGCGGTCGGAACAGGCGTGGGCGTGGCAATGCGCGCGGTGGGGCTGGCTGTCGGTGTGGCTTGCAGCTCGCCGACAAGCAACATCCCTCCCCCACCGATCAGCAACAACGCCAGAAATGTTCCGAGGGCAAAAAGCAGTGGGGAGATACGCCGACGCTTGGGCGTTTGGAGGAGTGCTTCACGTTCTACCGTTGTCGGCGGCCCCGCTTGGGAAGCGAGCGTATCGGAAGCGGGCGGCGGTGCAGAGCGGGGCACGCGCCGCAAACGTGCCAACGCTTCTCTAGCGCGCTCGTTGGTGGGGTTAATCTCCAACACACGTTCCAGACAGCGTCGCCGCTGTTCGGTGGTTTC
>JALSSH010000248.1 GCA_026984385.1 Ardenticatenia bacterium
CGCCGCGACGTTGGCGTCGTTGCCCACGTAGGTCGGGCGTGCGAAACGCGCTTGGATGATCTGGCGTAAGGGGACGTTGTGCCAACCCGGCAAGTTCGGCGGCGCAACCACAACGCCACTGTGCGGGTTAAGCGGCCCGGGCGCCGAAACGCCGATGCCGCGCACGTCGGCGGGTTCAGCGGGCATCACGCGCGCGATCACGTCCAGGATGCGCCCCAGCACGTGGTCGCGGCCTCGCTCGGCCTCGGTGGGCACAGCCACACGATCTTGTAAGCGCAATTGCGCGTCCAAACGCGCAGCGCGTAGTTGTGTACCGCCCAGGTCAACGCCGATGATGCAATCGCTCATTACGTACCTTTTCCTCGTCGGTCAAAGCGTGCGGCGCTTTCCCAAAAACGAACACGTTGCATACTAAGAGCACACATTGGAACAAAGCGCACAGTAGCGAGTTTGTCGGGCGGGTGAGGCCCTGTTAGAATTACGGCGCGGGGAGCTTCGGGACATCGTCGGTGTGCCCCAACGCCAAACGCGGTTTACGCCATCTTGCCTGTATCTTACCCCAAAAGCGGAAACTCAGAAACATGCCACAAGGGAAAATCACGCCTTCGCGCCGCCAATATTTGGAGTTCAAAGCCCAATTTCCGGACGCTATCGTCATGTTTCGGCTGGGCGACTTTTACGAGATGTTCGACGAAGACGCCGAGATTGCCGCGCGCGAGTTGGACTTGGTGCTGACCAGCCGCCCTTTTAGCAAAGAGCAGCGCACGCCGATGTGCGGTGTGCCGCACCACGCGGTGGACGGCTACATCGCCAAATTGATCGAAAAAGGCTATCACGTGGCGGTCGTGGAACAGGTGGGTAACCAACCCGTCAACGGCATCACCCCGCGTGAAGTGGCCCGCGTGGTCACGCCCGGCACGGTCATTGACGACGGCATGATCCCCGAGACGCGCCACAACTACCTTTTGGCGCTGGCCCCCCAGCCGAACAAACGCGGCGACGGCTGGGCGGCGGTGGGCTTGGCGTATGTCGAGATCAGCACCGGCGAGTTTGCCGCGACGCAGTTCAGCGGCAAGGACGCCGCGTTGCACGTCGCCGAAGAGCTGGCGCGACTGGGGCCGCGCGAGGTGCTTTTGCCGCAAGCCTGGGCCGACTACCCCATCGGCTGGCCGGAAGAAACGCACATCACCCCCTTGCCGGATCACTACTTCGCCGCACGGGTGGCGCGCCAAACCCTGCACGAGCACTTCGGCGTTTCCACGCTGGCGGGCTTCGGGTTGCGCAACAAGCCGCTGGCCGTGTGTGCGGCGGGCGCGGCGCTCGCTTACGTCCAAGAAACACAACGCGGCGCGGTCGAACAGCTCCAAACGCTGCACAGCTATTCGCTGGACGAGTTTATGACGCTGGACGCGGCCACGCGGCGCAACTTGGAGCTGACCGAAACGTTGCGCGGCGGCAAGCGGCGCGGCTCGCTGTTGGCCGTGCTAGACCGCACCACCACGCCGATGGGCGCGCGCTTGCTCCGAACGTGGCTCGGGCAGCCTCTGCTGGATCGCGGGCAATTGGAAGCGCGCTTGGACGCAGTGGAGGCGTTCTACCAAGCGGGCACGCGGCGCGCCGAAGTCCGCGCCACGCTGGGGCACATCGCCGACTTGGAGCGGCTGACCAATCGCTTGCTGGCGCGGCGGGTGGGGCCGCGCGCGCTGTTGGCGTTGGCCCAAAGCCTGGAAGTTGTCCCGACACTGCGCGCCCTGATCGCAGACGTGCCCGTGCTGGCGAGCGTTTACGACGCGCTCGACCCGTGCGCGGACGTGACCCAAGCGATCCGCGCGGCGCTGGTAGACGAGCCGCCCGCGCTGATGAACAGCATCGGCGTTTTCCGCGCGGGCTATTCGGCGGAACTGGACGCCGTGATCGAGGCCAGCCGCGACGCCAAAGATTGGATCGCGGGCCTAGAAGCGCGCGAACGCGAGCGCACGGGCATCAAAAACTTGAAGGTCGGCTATAACAAAGTGCACGGCTACTATATTGAGGTCAGCAAGGCCAACGCGCACAACGTCCCCTCGGACTACGAACGGCGGCAAACGCTGGTCAACGCGGAGCGCTACATCACGCCGCAGCTCAAAGAATACGAGGCGCTGATCTTCAGCGCCGACGAGCGCCAATTGGAGATCGAGCAGCGGCTTTTCGAGGAGCTGTGCGCCCGAGTGCGCGAGCGCGCTTCTGCAATGTTGCGCACGGCGGCAGCCTTGGCGCATTTGGACGTTTTCGCGGCGCTGGCAGAAGTGGCCGCGCGCGAAGGGTACGTGCGCCCCCAACTGACCGACGACGACGTGCTGACCGTCCGCGACGGGCGGCATCCGGTGGTGGAAAAGACGCTGCAAAGTGAGCGCTTCGTGCCCAACGACACGCACTTTGACGCCCAGGAGCGCATCCACATCATCACCGGGCCGAACATGGCCGGCAAAAGCACGATCATTCGCCAAGTGGCGCTGATTGTGCTGCTGGCGCAAGTGGGATCGTTCGTGCCCGCGCGCGAAGCCACTATCGGGCTGGTAGACCGCATCTTCACGCGCATCGGTGCGCAGGACGAAATCCACGCCGGGCAATCAACGTTTATGGTGGAAATGACCGAGCTGGCGTTGATCTTACGCCACGCCACACGGCGCAGCTTGATCGTGCTGGACGAGATCGGGCGCGGCACAAGCACGTATGACGGCATGGCGATTGCGCGGGCGGTGGTGGAATATCTGCACAACCATCCCCGCTTGGGCGCGCGCACGCTTTTCGCCACGCACTACCACGAGCTAACCGCGTTGGCGGATATTTTGCCCGGGGTGAGCAATTACAACGTGGCGGTGGCCGAAGACGGCGAGGGGATCGTCTTTTTGCACAAGCTGATGCCCGGCGGCACGGATCGCTCCTACGGGATACAC
>JALSSH010000249.1 GCA_026984385.1 Ardenticatenia bacterium
TTTCTCGGCGTGCACTTCGCTCAGCGAGCCGCCCATAACGGTAAAATCCTGGGAGTAAACGTAAATCAGCCGCCCGTTGATCGTGCCCCAGCCGGTGATCACGCTGTCGCCCAGATATTGGCGCTCCGGTACGTCCATGCCGAAGTTGCGTTCGCGGTGGACCACAAAAGCGTCAATTTCGCGGAAGCTGCCCGGGTCTAACAGCAAGTCCAGCCGTTCGCGGGCGGTGAGCTTGCCCGCCTTGTGCTGCTTTTCGACGCGCGCCGTCCCGCCACCGGCGGCGCTTTTGAGGCGCATCTCGTTCAGTTGCTCGATCTTGGGGTTAGTTTTGCTCATCGCAGGTCTCTCACTCTCATGCCTTGTGCAAATCGCGCGCGTCATCAGCGCAGCGGGGCGCGGACACGTCGCCAGCGCAGCACCCAGCCTAACACGCCCAACGCGATCAGCGTCAGCGCGGCCAGGAAAGGTATGCGTCCGCGTGCGTAGTCCGAGGCCGCAAACGCCCATAGCCATAACACGTTGAAGACGCCATAGTTACAGGCCAGCGGCCAAGCCCAACGCCATGCCCAGCGTCTACGGCGCGCCAGCCCCCAGCCCAACGTCAGAAAACCTGCGCCCCACCCTGCCGCCAGCACAGCGCGCAAAATCAGGGGATAGCTCACGCCCAGCGCGCGATAGTGCGCTGCGCCGAGCGTTTGGTCAACAGCCAGCGCCACATTGACCGCGCCGAACACCGTCAAAATCGCGCTGAGCGTCCAAAGCGTCCAGGGTCGCCCGCGTGCGTCGGAATGGGACGAAGGGTGCATCATGGCGTTAGTATAACGTGGGGAAGGAGAAGGGAACAAATTATTTGCCGGCCTCGCATACTCGTATTATGCTAAAGTTCGTCGCGCTAAAGTTAATATCGCAATAGCTATCATTGATTCACAGGAGAACAGAGGTGCAGCCAACAAGTTTTCATAAAGGGTTCGTCCGGCAACTATTTATCGTTCTGTTGACCTTGTCCATACTCGCAGCATGTGGCGGCGAAACGTCTCCACCCACAGCCACGCCCACAACCACCCACACGCCGACCGTCACCCCCACGCTCTCCTCCACCGAGATCGAGGAAACGGTCGTGGCGGGCGTCTTCGCGGCGGCCACGCAAACCGCCGTCGTGCAAGCCCTCGGCATCACGCCCACCCCCAACGTCTCGGCCACCATCGCGGCGCGGCTGGTGTTGACCCAAACCGCCCAATTTGAGCTGGACAGCACCGCCACCGCCACGCTTTGGACCAAAACGCCCACCCCCACCGCTACCCCAACCCACACGCCGACGGCTACCCGCACCCCCACGCAAACGCCTTCCCGCACGCCGACGCCTTCTTATACGCCGAGCGACACCCCTACGCTCTCCTCTACCGAGATCGAGCAAACGGTCGTGGCGGGCGTCTTCGCGGCGGCCACGCAAACCGCCGTCGTGCAAACTTTGGGCATCACGCCCACCCCCAACGTTTCGGCCACCATTGCGGCGCGGCTGGCGCTGACCCAAACTGCCCAATTCGAGCAGGATAGCACCGCCACCGCCACGCTCTGGACCAAAACGCCTACCCCCACCGCCACCCCAACCCGCACGCCGACGCCAACGCCATCGAATACGCCCAGCCCCACCTCGCCCCCGCTTGTCATTCCGAGCGTCACCCCCTCGGTGATAACGCAAGCGTTGGGGGGCACGTTTTTCTCCGAGACGGGATTGGTCGTTCACTACCCGCTCGATTGGCTTGCGCGCGACGTTGACAATGCCGTTGACCTGTACAGTTCGGCGACAATGCAGCGCTGGATGGATGGGGAAGGTTCACGCACCTTTCCGAGAGGTGAAGCCATGCAAACCATATTTTCCCCTGCGGACGCGGAATGGATGAGCCTTCTCTCACCTACAGATATCGTGACCATCATAGCAGGCATTGTTTCTCAGGCAGGGGACATCGAGCTTGGGGAAGCCGAGATCATCCGTATCGGGGAATATGAGGGCGCCAGCCTCCATTTTACCGATCAGTTTCTCCGCAGCGATGGGGTGGTCTTGGCTTATGTTAAAGAGGGGAACGTTTATATTTCGCTCGCGAGCGCACACGAAGGCGAGTTGCCCGCCTTTGAGCCACTGGCGCTCTCTATCCTGGAGCAAGTGGACTATCGCCCGTGATGCGGGCAAGGGATGCAGGGCAGCGCCTCGTCAAAATGGACGCGGCGTTGCCCCTTCCTGTCTAACTTGTTCGTTCAACAGCCCCATACCTGCACGCTTTCCCGAACTGATATGACCTACAAAGTTGTGTTATACTAAGCGCAACATCCACTTGAGCAGATTTTTGGCAGGACTTCGTGGGGAAACCATTGTGTTTGCCGTCATAGCTCAATCAGTCACTTTAAGTTCCCTCAAGTATACTCAATTGAGCAGCCTATGAACCGCGCTGTATTCGTCGCCACACTAGGCGCTGCGCCACAAGTAGTCACGCTAACGCTTGATGCCCTGCTCGCCCAAGGTGTGCTGATCGAGCGTGTTATCGTCGTGCACACACTTCCCGACCGTGCTCCCGTTCAACAATCACTAGCGCGATTGGAACGCGAGTTTTTCCGCGCACATCAATATCCGGAGCGACTGGCTTTCGTCTCGCATCTGCTGGCCGGGGAAAATGGCCCGCTCTCTGACGTGGTCACACCAGCCGACTTAAAAGACATCTCGCAAAAAACAACTGTCTTTTTTCTTTATTCCACCCTGAAAGATAGGGGAGGGATGAAGATGCAAAACTCAGGGCGCGCTCAGACCAAGTCTATCTTCAGAAAACATGCAATTTTTGCATTTTTACCGGTACTCTGGTAATATCGAAACATCCTTCATGCCCGTCAGGGCATTACTACTGGAGCAGACGCAATGTACATCAACATTTGTTGAA
>JALSSH010000250.1 GCA_026984385.1 Ardenticatenia bacterium
AGTACGGGAGGCTTACGTGGGAATACCTCTTCACGTAGCATTAACCGAACGGCACCCCCAGGATACGGCGCGTATTCTGAAAGAGTTGCGGCGTGTGGGGTTTGATGTCCAAGAGCGGATTATCACCGATGAGCGTACTTTCCGCGCCTCTCTTTCCCCCAGCTTAGACCTTATCTTGCTAAATCATCACACCGTTGCCCCCAACGGATGGGAAGCGTTGCAATGGGCACAAGCGCATGTTCCCGCCGTCCCCGTGATCGTTCTGGCCGATAGCCTGGACGAGGAAGCAGCTTTGCGCTATAGCCAGCATGGTGCGGTGGACTATATCGTGAAAAGCGAGCTTTCGCGGCTGGGCGCTGCGGTCATGCGTGCGCTTTACACACGCCAACTTTATGAAGAACTGGGCGCGGCACGCAGCTATTTGAACGCCGCAGGTATCGTTATTTTGGCGCTCAACTCGGATCTGACGGTGCAATGGCTCAACTACGCGGGCAGCGGATTGTTGGGTTGTGCCCCTCAAGAAATTGTGGGGCAAAGTTGGCTGGAGCGTTTTGTGCCGTCCACCTCTCACCAGAGCACCGCGCGCGCCCTACACAAAGCGCTGGATACGCCCAGCGAAACGCCGATTTCGTTCACCGGCGAGGTGCACACGTGCACCGGCGAAGTGCGGGCGATCAGTTGGCGCGTAACGCGGCTGGTCGAAGACGAGCAAACGGTGCGCGGGCTGCTTTGTTGCGGTGAGGATATTTCCGAGAGTGTCCGCGCTACCAAGCTCGCCGAGCAGCAACGTGAATTTGCCGAGGCGATCAGCGATGTGATCACCGTGCTCAACAGCTCTCTTGAACTGAGCCAGGTGGTCGAAAGTATCTTGGCACATATCGGGCGCGTCGTGCCGCATGATGCGGCTAATGTGATGCTGATCGAGGACGGCGAGATTTATGTGGTTGGGCATCGCGGTTACGCTGAACGCGGATTACGGGCGTGGATCGAAAGCCTGCGCTGGCCGCTTGAAGATGTGCCTAATCTGCTGGAAGTGGCACGCACCCAACAGCCGTTAGCTATTCCGGACGTAAACGCCTATGCAGAGTGGAAAGACGCGCCGGAAGCGGCTTGGGTGCGTTCTTTTGCCTGTGCACCTATCCTGGTAGATGGTGAGGTCGCAGGTTTTTTGAACTTGGACAGCGGAACACCCGGTTTTTACACCCAACAACACGCCGAACGCCTCCAAACTTTTGCGGGGCACGCCTCGATTGCGCTCAAAAACGCGCGACTTTATGCCACTGTGCAACACTACGCAACCGAACTCGAACAGCGCGTAGCCGAACGCACCGCCGCCTTGCAGGAAAGCGAGGCACGCTATCGCGCCATCGTTGAAGACCAAACCGAGCTGATCTGTCGTTTTTGGCCGGACGGCACGCTGACATTTGCCAATAATGCCTATTGCCGCTTTTTCCAATTGGAACGCGAAAGCCTCAGCGCACATAACTTTATGGCGTTCATTCCTTCGGTAGATTGTGCCGTTGTTGAGGCGAAGCTAAGCGCCCTTTCCGCGTCTCGGCCCGTCGCGTCGGTGGAATGCCGAGTATATACGCCACAGCGAGAAACCCGCTGGATGCTCTGGACGCTGCGCAAAATTTATAACGAGGCGGGCGCTTTTGTGGAGTTTCAGGCGGTGGGGCAAGACATCACCGACCGTTACGAAGCCGAGGAAGTGCTGCGCAAGGCCCTGGCAAAAGAAATTCAGTTCAGTGAGCTAAAATCACGCTTTGTCTCGATGGTTTCCCATGAGTTCCGCAACCCGCTGGCCGTCATCCTCACCTATACCGATCTGCTCTCCAATTACTACGAGCGTCTTTCTCCCTCGCAACGCGAAAAATACTTCAACCATATTCGCGCCCACGTGAAGAATATGTCCGAGATGCTGGAAGACTTGTTGCTGATCAGCCGCGCTGAAGCGCACCGCTTGGACGTGCATATGGAGGAGCTGGACCTCGCGGCGCTGTGCCAACGGATCGTTGAGGAGGTACGCACCACCAGCGGCGCATTACGTCACTTCAGCTTTCACGCGGAAGGCGATTGCCGCACGATGACTGACGCCAAGCTCTGGCGTATCATCGTCACCAATCTGCTTTCCAACGCCGCCAAATACACTCCTCAAGACGGAGCGATCCAGGTGCGCATTGCGTGCACCGACCAAGAGATCGAATTGCAGGTCCAGGACAACGGCATCGGCATCCCAAAAGCCGACCAAGCGCGTCTCTTTGAGGCATTCCATCGCGCTTCAAACGTCGGGGATCGCCCCGGGACGGGGCTTGGACTGACGTTAGTTTGGCAATGTGTGGGACTGCTGGGCGGCACGGTGAGCTTTCACAGCCGCGAAGGGGAAGGCAGCACGTTTATCATCAATGTACCGCGTGTTTCTCCTTCGCGACCTCAAGAGGGAGCAAAATCCACCGGCTAAGCGCGGCGGCAGGCACGGGATTTGTGCCAAAGCGCGACGGGCAGCGAGAACAACACGCCCACTACAATCCCGCTTTCGATCCCCAGCCCCAACACAGCCACAAAGGTCACTCCCAACGTCATCGCGTCGGCGCGGCAAGTGTGCCAAAGATGGGGTGGGGTTTGGGTATCAAAAAGCGTGGAAACGGCCACCAACACTACCGCCGCCAACACAGCTTTAGGCATGTGGTAGAAAAAGGGCGTGAGAAAAACTACCGTCAGCGTCATTAAACCGGCGGTGATGACTGATGCAAGGCCCGTGTTTGCTCCGGAAGCCATGTTGACGCTAGAACGCCCGAAACCGCCCGCTACCGGATAGCCTCCAGTGAAGGCCGCGCCCAAATTCGCCGTCCCCAACGCCCACAACTCGCGGTTGGCGTCTATGCGGCCCCGTCCCCGATTGGCAAATGTTTTGGCAACCGAGATGC
>JALSSH010000251.1 GCA_026984385.1 Ardenticatenia bacterium
TTAATGCGCTCTTGGCGCTTAGCATGTTTGCGGTCGCGGCCCCTGCTGCGTTTAGATGGCGCATTACGGCGAGTGCGCTCGGGGCGCTGTATAATCAATGCGCTCTATGGCGTCTAACGTATAATCACAAATATGACGCTCTGCGCTCACAGGGAGGACAGTTCATGGACGAACTAATCAACCACACCCTCGGCGGGTATCAGATTATCGAACAGATCGGCATCGGCGGCATGGCGACCGTGTATAAAGCCTACCAGTCCAACATGGACCGATATGTGGCGATCAAAGTGCTGCCGCGCCAATTGGCCGAAGACCCGAACTTCTTGGCGCGCTTCGACCAAGAGGCCCGCACCATCGCCCGCCTGGAAAACAAAAATATCCTCCCTGTGTACGATTACGGCACCCAAGACGGCTATACCTACCTGGTCATGCGCTATGTGGGGCACGGCACACTCAAAGATTTGACCGCCCAAGGCCCCCTCCCCCTTCCAACGGTTGTCGAGTTTTTAGAACAGATCGCCGAAGCGCTGCAATATGCCCACGACAAGGGCGTGATTCACCGGGACGTGAAAACGTCTAATGTGTTGATTGACGAACACCAACAATGCTACTTAACCGACTTCGGGATCGCCAAATTGGCGGCTTCCTCAGCGCACTTTACGGCCAGCGGGGCATTGATCGGCACACCGGCTTATATGTCACCGGAACAGTGTTCGGGCATAGCCATTGACCACCGCAGCGATTTGTACTCGCTGGGGATCGTGCTCTACGAGATGCTGACCGGCGCAGTGCCCTATCAAGCCGAAACGCCCGTCGCCATTGTGCTGATGCACATGCAATCGCCTTTACCTTCACCTCGCCAGCTCAACCCGAATATCCCTGAGTCCGTTGAACAAGTTGTTTTCCGCGCCTTGGCAAAGTCACCGGAGGAACGCTATCAGTCTGCGCGAGACTTCGCCCAGGCGCTGCGCCAGGCGTTGGAAAAAGCGACCGACTCTGCGACGCTTTCGCTCCCCACCCCCCAGGCCACGCGCTCGGCTTCTGTCGGGGTGACGGCCTCGGCGCACGCCGCCACGCCGACCCAGCTTTCCGCCCCCACCACGCCCACACCGCCCAATATGCGTACCTACACCCTACACCTGACGAAAAAGCGGGTATTTTTGGCGGCGCTACTGCTGTTGGTGGCGCTCGTGGTGTTGGGCACGCTTTCCAATCGGCGCGAGAAACAACAAACGGCAAACACAGCCACAGCAACGACGGCGGCTATGGTCGCGGTAACTTCCCCCACCGGAGCAACCTTCCCCTCGCCAACTGCCACCGTCACGCGAAAGCCAACCACCTCACCCACTCTAGCGCCCAGCCGCACCCCGATCCCTCCGACTGAGGTCGCCGCGTTGCCGCCCACCGAAAGTGGCTCAGATACAGCAGGGATGGCCGAAGGAGATTTTACGCTGGACGTTTTCACCACCACGCGCGGTTATGAAAATCACCAGCGGCAAATCGCCTTAACGCGCGGCGGGGTGTGGATTTCTAGCGGCGGGGGGCTGGAATTTTGGACGCGCGACGGTGAGACAACCACCTACACCAGCGCAGATGGACTGCTTTTCAACAATATTCAAACGCTCGCCGTTGACCGACAAGGTGCGCTTTGGGTGTTGGGCGGCGAGACGCCCGGCATCATGCGCCTGCCGTTGACTGCAGACGGCGAGATCGAGGATATCCAAGTTTTCACTACAGAGAACAGCGCGTTACGCTCCGACTACACTTGGGCATTTTACGCAGAACGCGACGAAGTGCTTGTGGGTACATATGACACACTGATCGAAGCCTGGAACGACGAACGCGGTTGGCACACACCGGATTTTCCCACCATAGATTCGGCGCTAGAAACGGTCGGGGATCGGGTATGGGCGTTGGTGCGCACGCGCGACGGCACGCTTTGGGCCGGCGGCACAAACGGCATCGCGCAACTCAGCCCGGGCGCCGATGACTGGATGCCACTCGACCCGCCTCCGCAAGTGCGCGACTGGGACTATGAAGCCCTGGCCTATACACGCTTGTACCCGGACCGTGCCGATGATTCATTGTGGGTTTTCGGCTATACAGACCCGAATTGGCGTCCTTTTGTCGCGCATCTGGTTTACCAAGACGGTGAGGCCAACCCCTGGCGCTGGGGAGAACTGCCCGTTGACTTGCCGCAAGACATTCAAGATATTACACGCGCCCCCGACAACACGTTGTGGGTTGCGCTCTATGACAAAGTGATCCGCTATACCCCTGACGGGGATCGCCAAGTTTTTACGATGGACGACGGACTGCCGGGCGATGTGTTTTTGCACATCGCCGCCGACAAGGACGACACAGTGTGGCTCACCAGCGACACCGGCCTGGCTGCCTACGATGGCGAGCGCTGGTATGCCTATCTGAGCGAATTCACCATACCTTTTCACAATGCGATCGCTATGGGAGAAGAAAGCAACGGCACGCCGGGGTTTGTCTCACCTTACGGCGAGCTGATGAAGTTTTATGATGACCAATGGGGGGAGGTCGTCGCCTCGTTCGACGTGCAAGTAGCCGATATGATTATTGTGGACGATGTGTGGTGGCTTGCCACCGACCAGGGCTTGTTACGTTGGGAACAAGGCATCACCCGCCGCTACACCACCCGCGACGGCCTGTCGGACGATCGCATCTTGTCCCTGATCGCCGACCCGCAAGATGAAGAGCTGCTTTGGGTGGGCACGGCCAACGGGCTAAACTTGCTAAACACCCAAACCGACGAAGTGCACACTTGGACGTTACCTGCTCCGGCAGTGACCTTGCTATATGCAGATTGGCGGGGGCGTTTGTGGGTTGGCGTAGGTAGCGTTTCGGATGAGGAGGAATACTTTCCGCCGATATTGTTTTTGCGCGGACGCCTTCAG
>JALSSH010000252.1 GCA_026984385.1 Ardenticatenia bacterium
CCCTCGTGTCGCGTCAGAAACAAGAAGCAGCCTAAGGGATTTCCCTTAGGCTGTTTTGTGTTCTGAAAATATTTTCCCTAGCCTAGCCGCCTTCTTGTGTGGGGGACGGCGGCGGTGTGTCAACCGGCGTGTCGGTGGCAACGGCTGTGGCGGTGGGGGTGTAAGTGTCCGTATAGGTGAGGGTGGCGGTTGGTGTGGCGGCCAAGGTTGCCGTTTCGCTCGGTGTGGGCGAGGACGTTTCGGTCGGCGTGGCGGAAAGGGTCAAGCTGGCCGTCGGCGGAAGCGTGGATGTAGGGCTGGGCGCCAAGGTGTGGGTCGGCGAAAGCGTTAGCGTGGGCGCGGAAGTCAACGACAAGGAAGGAAGCGGCGTCCACGTAGGGAACGGTGTAGCGCTCGGCGCATAATAAAAAGGCGTGTTGGTCGGTAAATAAAGCTGCCCGGGCGTCGGCCAAAGCAGGCTTCCCCCGGGGGTATTCGTCCAGAGGGCAAACGGTGTGATGGTCGGCGTTTCGAGCGGTATTTGGGTAACGCTGCCGAGGGTCGCGTCGGTGACGGGCGGGGTGGGCGTTTTGCGCTCTGGCGCGTAAGCCAACATCACCGCGCCCAAACAGTAGCAGGGCACGGTCAGCACAATAATCGCCAGAAGCAAAAGCCGCGTTGTGTGCACACGGCTGGACGAGTTCGGAAAAAAGTTCACCAGATACTCCTCGTTCTGCCGGAATACGTAGCCCGCCCTTTAGCGAATATCCAACCAGAGCGGCACATTAAGCGTTTCGGCCAACACACGCGCCGCATGATGTGCCGGCGTGTCGTAATCGCGCAAGTATAATGGGCGTCGTCCGCCTATTTTTTGTTGCGCCTTGACCTCTCGCCAGCGATGGCAAACGCCCTCCATCTGTTCGATAGCCGCCAGCTCATAAAAGCGATCGTCTTGGTCGGCTAGATGCAACCATACGTCCTGTGTGATAGGGGTTCGGTCGTCTTTGTGCAGCCACCAAGAAGCCTGAGCGGGCGTTTGCGAAAGCAAGATATACGCCACCGCATCAAAGGGGACGAGCCAACGTTCCCGCGGGAAAAAATGCCCCACAGCACGCACTACGCCCGCCTCCACATCCGCAAGCACGTCTTGCGCCTCAAGCAACGTGCGCAGATTGCGCCAAGCGTTGTAAAATAGCCAGAAAGCCACCACAATCCCCAGCCAGGGCAACCACATCGGTTTGACCGGCGCGATGCCACTCGTTTGCGTGCCGATCCCCAACACCAAATACAACCCAACCAACACGACCAAAACAATGATTTTGCCGACGGTAGATAGCACCCAAGCAGTACGATGCCGCCAAAGCAAACCGTGTTCCGTGCGTTCCAGTCGCCAAGCCCCAACGACCAACGGCAATCGGTGTAACGGGACGGTTTCATCGGCGGAGGCAAGCGGAGCAGGCGTTGGTTGCAGGGGTTTGAGCGGTGTGGTGGCTTGTACAGGTTGCGTGTCGCCGGTGATCGTGACGGGGGAGGTGCTCGGTGCGGGAATCACGTGTAGCGGACGCCCGATCAGGTGTGCTAACGCGCGTCCGGCTTGTTGCGCTTCTTCCATATAGGTTCGCTCATCGCCGCTGGGCCAGCTTGCCAGACCACACCAGCGCATCCGATAGCCACTCTCCGGACGAGCAGCCAACAGCAGCCCCAAGTGCCAATTGCGGCTTTCCGGCGCCCACCCCACCACTACGCGCGCCACGTCGGTGGAAGCGAATTGAGGGGCGGAAAGTTGGCGAGCACGGGCAAAAGCCGCTGCACAGACAATATGCTGAGCGGTGGCTTCCAACAAAGTGAGGCGTGCGTCGGGTTGTGCGGGGTCTTGCGCGCCGTTATAGAGACGCCACCTTCCCTCGTCTATTTCAATCGTCAGATCGTGGGCGGCGTGAATCGTTGTGATCGTGTGAGTTGAGTCATCCATGAGTGCGTGTGTCTTTGTTGTGCTTTCGGTCTAAGTGGGCCAACTACACCGTTTGCCCGTGTGCATATTGTAGCAGCAGCGCCGTAAGTTTACCGCGCCGAGCGTGTTGCGGCGAATGTGGCGAGCTGCGTGCGCATTCTTCATAGCGCAGCCGATTTACGCGCCTGTTGAATCTGCTCTAAGTTGCAGCGTGTTTATTGAAGCAACACGGCGTATATATCCATGGCGGATCGTGCACATTCACCGCTGGGCGCGCCGCCTAGCCGCGCTCTGCGCGGCTGACGCGCGGCGGATGCCGCGCGTAGTGCGCCGTATGGCGCACGGGCGGCGCGCCCAACCCGCGCACGCGCTCGTCACGCGCCCCTTTCCTACACGCGCGGGCCTGCCGCTACCACTGCCGGCGGGCAGCGCGGCACAAAGCGCTTGAAATTGTCCACATAGCGCCTCGCCAATTGCCGATACTTGGCCCAATACTCCTCTTCGCTGGGCCAAGCGCGCGCCGGATAGAGCACGTCTTGCGGCACGTTCGGGCAGCTTGTGGGCACGCGGAAGCCGAAGATCGGGTCTTCGTAGGTTTCCACGTCTCGCAGTGCGCCGGAAAGCGCCGCTTCCAACAACGCGCGCGTGTGGCGGATGCTGATGCGCTTGCCCACACCATACGGCCCACCGACCCAACCCGTGTTCAGCAGCCAGCACGTCACGCCGTAGCGCTCGATTTTGCGCCCCAGCAGCTCGGCGTAGGTCATCGGATGGTGCACCATAAAAGGCGCACCGAAACACGCGCTAAACGTGATCTCCGGCTCTTCGCCCAAGCCAACTTCTGTGCCACCCACTTTGGACGTGTAGCCGGAAACGAAGTGATAGAGCGCCTGCTCGGTGCTCAACCGCGCGATGGGGGGCATCACGCCTTGCGCATCGCACGTCAGCAGGATGATGTTGCGCGGATGGCCGCCGCGTTTTTCCGGCAC
>JALSSH010000253.1 GCA_026984385.1 Ardenticatenia bacterium
TAAAGAAAAATTCGCAATTGAGAACCGTTTGCAATTACTGTAAAATAATCCCAACCGTGTACGCTCATCCCAAAGGCTGACCATGCAGCGCAACCCGGCTCATCCGCCCATTTCCACCCACCCCACCACCCCACTTAGCACCATCGCCGCCGGCCAAACCGTCGAGCTGGCCGCTATCGAAGGCGGGCGACGGCTGCGCAAACGCTTGGCCGATCTCGGCTTGAGCGTCGGCGAGCGCGTGCGCGTGGTGCAAAATCCACCCGTCGGCCCGCTGATCCTCGCGGTCAAGGAAGACGCACGCCTGGGGATCGGGCGCGGCATGGCCCGCAAAATCTACGTCCACCCGTCGGAGCATCACGCATGAAAACGTGTTGCAGCTCTCCGCCGCCCAAAACCGCGCCCCCACCCCGCCCCGCCGAAGCGCAACACGCCCAACCGCCCACCGCCATCGCTCCCGTGATCGCGCTGGCAGGCAACCCCAACGTCGGCAAGAGCACGCTCTTTAACGCGCTCACCGGCGCGCGCCAACACGTGGGCAACTGGCCGGGCAAAACCGTTGAGCGCAAAGAAGGGATCGCGCGCATCCACGACCGCGACTTGACCATCGTGGACCTGCCGGGCACTTACAGCCTCAACGCTTATTCCAGCGAGGAGATCATCACGCGGGATTTTCTGGTCAACGAACACCCCAGCTTGGTGATCGCGGTGGTGGACGCGGCCAACTTGGAGCGCAATCTCTACTTGGTCGTGCAAGTGTTGGAGCTGGGCGTGCCCTTGTTGCTGGCGCTGAACATGGCGGACGCCGCTCACAAACGCGGCTTGCGCTTTGACCTGCCCACCCTTTCCGAGCGCCTGGGAGGCGTGCCGGTGGTGGAGACGGTCGGCAGCCGCAACCAGGGCGTGGACGCGCTGCGCGAGCGCATCCACGAGTGCCTTAGCCGCCCCGCCGCTCCGCCCCAAGTGGCGATTGACTACGGCCAACCGCTGGAACGCGAGATCGCCGCGCTGGAAAAGCGCATCGCCGCCGACCCGATCCTCAGCCGCCAATTTCGCCCGCGTTGGCTGGCGCTCAAGCTATTGGAAAACGACGAGGACTTGCGCGCCCGTCTGGAAAGCGCAGGCTATCAGGAGTTGATCGCCGCCGCCGACCAAGCCGCCGCGCGCGTCGCCGAACAAAGCGGCGAAGACCCCGAAACCCTGATCACCGACCGCCGCTACACCTTCATCGCGGACGTGCTGCGCGGCGTGGTGCAACGCACGCACGACAACGGCGAAACGCTTTCGGACAAAATAGACCGCGTGGCCGCCCATCCCTTTTGGGGCGTGCCGATCTTTGCGCTGGCGATGTGGGTTGTCTTCCAATTCACCGCGCGGGTCAGCGCCCCGTTTGTAGACTGGATCGCCGCCGTGCTCGAAGGGCCGCTCAGCGATTGGACGCTCGCGTTGCTGGACGTATTGCGCTTGGGGCACTCGTGGGTCGCCTCGCTGTTGGTGGAAGGCGTCATCGCGGGTGTGGGCGGCGTGGTCGCATTCGTGCCGGTGCTGGCCTCGCTCTACCTGGCGATGGCAATTTTGGAGGACACGGGCTACATGGCGCGCTCGGCGCTGGTGATGGACGGCGTCATGCGCAAGATCGGCTTGCACGGCAAAAGTTTCTTGCCGCTGGTGGTCGGCTTTGGCTGCACCGTGCCCGCCGTTTACGCCACCCGCACGCTGGAAAACGAGACCGACCGCAAACTGACCGGCTTTCTGACCCCCTTCATCAGTTGCGGGGCACGGCTGCCGGTGTACGTGGTCTTTAGCGCGGCCTTCTTCGGCGCGCACGCGGGCAGCTTCATCTTTGCGCTCTACGTGCTGGGGATCGCGGTGGCGCTGGGCACGGGCTGGTTGCTCAAACACACCGTCTACCGCCACGTGCCGCCCCAACCGCTGGTGTTGGAAATGCCCCCCTATCGTCTGCCGAACTGGCCGAACATCGCCCGCCAGGTCTGGACGCGCACCAAAAGTTTTCTGCACAACGCCTCCACCATCATCTTGATGAGTTCGGTCGTCATCTGGTTGTTGCTGGCGCTGCCCAGCCGCCCAGGGGTTGGACGGGTCGCCGACGTGCCGCCGCACGATAGCGTCTTCGGCGTGGTCAGCCGCGCCCTGGCCCCGCTCTTCAAGCCGGCGGGCTTCGGTGCATGGGAGGCGAGCGGCTCGCTGATGACCGGCTTTGTCGCCAAAGAGGTCGTCATCAGCACCATGAGCCAACTCTACGTGGACGAACCCAGCACCGACCAAGCCCCCCTTGAAGCCGAGCGCCCCGATCTGCTCGCCGACCTGGGCGAGATCGCGCGCAGCTTCGGCCAAGCCACGTTGCTCACCTTCCAAGAGGCGGTCAACATTGCCCCGCGCACGCTGAGCTTGCTCCCGGGCGTGCATCTGCCGGAGCTGAACGCCTTCACGCCCTCGGAGGCCGAAGAAGCAGACAACACGCGCACGCTGGAGCTGGCCTTGCAACGCGAGTTCACCCAGTCCGCCGGCTCACCTGCGCGCGGCGAACTCGCGGCGGCGGCCTTCAACGTTTTTGTGCTGCTCTACGTGCCTTGCACGGCCACCGTCGCCGCCATGCGCCAGGAGTTCGGCACACGCTGGACGCTAACGCAAATGGCCTACGCGCTGGGCGTGGCCTGGCTCTTTGCTGTGTTGGCGTATCAAGGCGGGCTGTTGCTGGGGGTGGCGTGATGGCAACCGTGTTGCGGCAGGTCTTGCAGATGTTCGAGCGCGCAGAAGCCCCGCTCAGCGTGCGCCAGATGGCGCGCGAGCTGGAGATAACGCCCGCCATGCTGGATGGGATGCTGGCCTATTGGGTGCGCAAGGGGAAGTTGCGCCGCGTGCAACCCGGGCAAGCCTGCGGCACGTGCGGCAAAGCGGC